>JBBQIG010000110.1:0-10996 GCA_038324715.1 Anaerolineae bacterium
ACAGCTAAAAGTGTCAGGCAAACGTATAGTGACGAATAGGCAGAATCGTTATAAACTCAATAGACATCCACTTGTTTTCATTGATGTTTTATTGATCTGTTTCTTCAATGTATAGTTATGCTGGGTATGGTAGACTAGCTACTTCCTGTCTGCTCCATTTATCTTCATCTATGCCTTATTTATCTATATTTACTTCATTTACCCCTACTGAAGGAAAGAATCCATGAAATTGCTGTGGCGTAGCACCTTACTGATAGCAAGCATTCTGATTTGGGGAATAGTCACCTCGCCCGTAGCGTGGGCAGCCGGCGTAGTGGGTACTGGCTCTCCAGCCAGTTGCGACACCAATGATCTACAGACAGCCATCAATGGCGGAGGAACCGTTACCTTTAACTGTGGCGACGATCCCTATACCATCACAGCCAATACCTATGTCATTGGGGAGGATACAACCATCTTGGGGGAGAACAAGATCACCCTAGATGGGGAAAACCTGCGCCAGCTTTTCATTGTGGATAATGGTGCTACGCTGACTTTGAAGGGGATTGCCCTGCTTGATGGAGAGGCTGCGTCGGGTGGATGCATCGCCGTAGATATCATGGGGACACTCATCACAAGCCAAGTTACCTTTCGTGGCTGTCACGACACAAGCATGACGGTGGGAGGTGGCGCAGTCTATAACCTCGGCGATTTTACTGCAACAGAGACAATCTTTGAGAGCAATGAGGCGGACAAGGAAGGCGGAGCCATCTTTAATCGCGGCATCTTCCAGGCTTCCTTTGTTCTTTTTGAAAACAACAGGGCGGGTGATGATAGCGGTGCGCTCGAAAACGATGGCGATGGGGTGGCAGTGATCAATGATTCAGCCTTCATCGGCAACCAAGCCCAAGGCGGAGGAGGGGCCGTCGGCAATACTCTCTCCTTTCCCAATACAGTTGGCTCATTCTCCATTCTTCGATCCCTCTTTGCTGACAACAGTTCTGGCACAGTTGGCGGTGCAATTAACAACGTCATTGGCATCATGTCAGTTGCAAACAGCACCTTTGTACGCAACACCTCCAATCAAGGGGGGGCGATCTTTAGCAGTGGCAACACCGACACCACCATACGCTTTAGCACTTTCGACAACAATCGCGCCGATACGGGTGGTGCGATCTATCGCCCCCTCACCGGCGTTGTCACCTTAGGGTACAGTGTCCTGGCGCGCAGCCGTAATGAAGCGAACACATCAGACCAATTAGAATGTGATGGTCCGGCCTTCGCGTCTCTCGGTTACAATCTCATCGAAGATAATTCTTGTGTCGATGGCACAAAGCCCACGGACATTCGCAACACTGATCCGCAATTAGGGACTTTGGCAGACAATGGCGGCTTTAGCCAAACGATCCTTCCCGAGGCCACCAGCCCTGCCATAGGTGCGGTGCCCATTGCTGAATGTGTACCGCGCGACCAACGGTTTGCCAAGCGCATAGGAACTTGTGACATCGGCGCAGCAGAAAGCGATGGACTCTTCGAGAGCGCCTATATGCCACGCGTAAACAAGTAGCCTAGATTTCCACCCCGCGCCAAAGCGAACGCAGTTCTGTTGCGCTTGCAACGAACTGCGTGTCTTTGCGTACTGGACTGTAATGGCAATTCTAGTAAGCATATTATGCTGACAAAGTCATTCCAGTTCTGTTCATTTTTGTAATTACCCTGGCTTGTCACTACCCATGTAAGGGTAGCGTAAGTGCAGACACTCTTGTTAAAAGCACTTGATTTGTGCGATCTGTTTTGTAAACCTGAAAGGCGTACCCATGTCTATTTCCACGCGCAACACCCCTCTCAACGCGAACTCTGGTTCCTCCCAATCGGATAGTGCCATGATTCTGGCAACCCAAGTTCACAAGACTTTTCGCACAGGCAAGATTGAAGTGCATGCCCTCCGTGGCATTGACCTCACCGTTCTCCGTGGAGAGATGATTGCCATCATGGGACCATCGGGCTGCGGCAAGACCACGCTACTCAATTGTCTTTCCGGCTTAGACGACTTTGATGAAGGCGAAGTCTTTATCGAAGGCACGAACCTGCGCCAAATGGGCGACCGTCGTCGTACAGCGTATCGCGCAGCGCGCATGGGCTTTGTCTTCCAGACCTATAACCTCCTGCCTGTGATTACAGCCGTAGAAAACGTAGAGCTTCCCTTGTTGGTCAGTGGCGTTGCGCCTGCCGAAGCACGCCGCCGCGCCATTGCTGCGCTCGCACGAGTTGACCTGGACAATCGTGCCCATCACCGTCCTGCCGAACTGTCAGGAGGTCAGCGCCAACGTGTTACCATTGCGCGCTCACTGGTCAACAATCCCGCCATTGTCTGGGCAGACGAACCCACAGGCAACCTAGACAGCAAGTCGGCACAAGACATCATTGATCTCATGCGCCAGCTTAACCAAAGCCAACAACAAACCTTTGTCCTCGTGACCCACGACCTCTCCATCGGCGAGCAATGTGACCGCATTGTACGCATGCAAGATGGCGAAATTGTGACCGACGGAACATCAGATGGAACGCCAGCCCTGTTGCCAGAAGAAACAGCAGGAGCAGCAGAGGTGGCATCCACATGACCCAGGCAATTGCTACCAACGTCATGATCGGCCTGCTCATTGCCGTGGGTCTGATCTTGGTCTATCTGCTCTTTTTGGCAGCACGCAATCCCGTGCTGGTCAAAATTGGGCTACGCAACATTCCCCGTCGCCCAGCGCAATCAGTCTTGATTGTTGTGGGTCTCACGTTGAGTACCGTGATCATTCTCAGTTCGCTTGCCACAGGCGACACGCTTACCTACTCCGTGCGCAGCAGTGCCATCCAAGCCTATGGGCGCATTGACGAGATCATCGCGCCCCCACTGCTCTCGCTGCTGGCAACCTTGGGTGAGAATCCCGGCGATCTAGAGGCTGCCGCGGCTGAAAATGAAGAGGTGGCAGAGTTAACTCGTCTCACAGAAGGCGGCTTGACGACCCTACTTGCTGTTCTCGAAGGCGGCTTACCAGGCATCACCGAAGATCGCCTCAACGAACTCAAAGCAGAAGCCGCCGACGAACCGCTCATCGACGCCGTAGCAGGCTCGATCATCTTCCCCACCATCATTCGCAATATGACAACCGGGCAAGGAGAACCCTTCGGCTTTATCTTTGCCGTGGACAATGACTATGACCAATTGTTTGGCTTGACGTCAACCGATGGCGTGCCTGTCGAGATGGAAGCGCTGCAAACGGGCGTCGGCAATATCTTTGGACAAGCGGCCAATCTTTTTGGCATCATCGGCGAGGGCGTAGCCTCACTAGGATTGCCAAATGTCAACATCTCAGACGTGGCAATGGCGACCGCGGCAGTGGGCGCTGTCTTGACGGGCGCAACAGGTGACGAGGGCATCGACCTCGCTGCGTTAACGCTGGACATTGAGACCCTCCAAGGCTTAGGTGTTGATACTACTTTTCTTGAAGAACAGGGAATCACCGAAATCAGCCTGGAAAGTCTAGGCATCACCCCTGATCTGCTCACCAATATCGGTGTCACCACCACCACAGTTAGCCTAGATTCCACCTTGGGTTCGGTGGGCATTGACAGTAGCGCCATGCAAACCACCACCAACCAACTCATGTCCGCGCTCAATCTCAACACATTGGGCAGAGAGTTGGATCGAGTCTTGGCCCAAGCTGGGCTGCAATTGCGCCAGGGCGATGTCTATTTAAGCCGCATGGGTGCCCAACAGTTGGATGCGCGCGTCGGCGATGTGCTGGAAGTCTACATTGGGCCGCTGCCCCTTCCCTTCCGCGTCAAAGCCATTGTGGATCAAGCAGGCCCCATGAGTGCCATAGCCCCCGTGGTCATGCTGCGCTTGGATGAAACGCAAAAATTGCTTTTTATGAACGGTCGCGTCAACAACATCCTTGTCTCCAACCTAGGTGACGAGGTTGAAGGCATCGACCAGACCGCAGCCGTCAGCCAACGGCTACGCATCCTTGCGCTGGACCCTCTCTTGGTGGAAACTGTTGCCGAAATCCTGCGCCGTCCATCTGTGCTTGCTGTCCTCACCACCAACGTCGATAGCTTTGCCCGCGAGTTTGACGAGGAATATGACGGCCCGGAATTCCTGCGCCCTATGATTGAAAGCATGAGGGGCGTTGGCAGCAGCCAAGCGTTGGCAGAAGAATTAGTGGCAGAGTTGGATAACCCAGAAGAGACAGACAAACTGCGCGAGCTACTTTCTGACATGAATTTGCGCACCTGGATCAGTGAGCAGCAATTCGCCCCCGCAGATCAAGCCGACCTAGATGCTGCTTTAAGCAGACTCAATCAGTTCGACCTTCTTGATCCTTTCAGCAAGCAGACGGTAGTCAGCGCAGCGGAAGTGGGTGGCGTGGTCTTTAGCACGATCTTCTCTGTCTTTGGCATTCTCTCTATCGTCGCGGGTGTGCTGCTCATCTTTTTGATCTTTGTGATGATGGCTGCCGAGCGTCGCAGTGAAATGGGCATGGCGCGCGCCATCGGCGTGCAGCGCACCCATGTCGTACAAATGTTTGTTACCGAAGGCGTGGTCTATGATCTGCTTGCCGCTGCCCTCGGGGTTCTGTTGGGGTTAGCCATCTCCTATGCCATCGTGGGCTTCATCGGCACGCTCTTCAACAGTGCGGCGGAACAACTGGTCGGCCAAGCAGGTATCTTCCAAATTCGCTTCCGCGCGGCCCCCACCTCCATTGTCATCGCCTACTGCCTAGGTGTTCTCTTTACCTTCGTGGTAGTCACCCTCTCTGCATGGCGCGTCAGTCGCCTCAACATTGTCGCCGCCATTCGTGATCTAGACGAACCACCCGGCCCTGGACGCACTTCGCGCCTGGGGCGAACAGGACGGCTTCTCTTTGGCCCTCTACTGATAATTTTGGGCGCGATCTTGCTCTACTATGCAAATAGTTATGCAAATAATAGTGTGGGGTTGATCCAAACCGCAGCTTCCCTCCTTGTCGCCGGAGTGGCCTATTTTCTAGGCTGGTTCTTAGAGCAACGCGAAATCCGTGGCGAACGGGTGCAACGCATTGTCTACTCCATCATTGGCGGCGGGCTGCTGGCAATCTGGGCATTGCCTTGGAATAGTTGGCTTACACTCGGCAGTGGTCAGAACGCCATCAGCGATGTTTGGTTCTTGCTCCAATTTGTTCTGGGCGCGCCCTTGATGATTATGGGCGCAATCCTGCTCATCATGTTCAACGCCGATACTCTCGCCTGGGCAGTGAGTCGCCTCTTTAGTGGGATTAGCTTCTTGACCCCTGTGTTGAGAACCGCCATTGCCTACCCACTCAGTTCTCGCTTCCGCACGGGCATGGCAATGATTCTCTTCGCCATGATCATCACCACCGTCACCCTAATGACCGTGGTAATCGAGGCAACCCAAACCTTGGTAACGCCCGATTCTGAACGCTACGCCGGCTTTGAGATCGGGGTCTATAACGGCCTGTTAAGCTTCTTTGATCCGCTAGAAGATCTAGAAGCGGAACTGCCTACCAAAGAAGATTTCCCGATTCAAGATGTTGCGAGGGTGGGCAGCGTTGCCAACTTAGAAGTCAATGCCCGCCAACTCACTCCGCCAGGTGCTGCCGATACATCTGACCGTCGTGCAGAACTTGCAGGTCTGAATGATGGCTACTTAGCCCAAGCCGAGCAGGTCTATAGCTTCAGCCAGCGCGCCGAAGGCTTTGCCAGTGACGCAGAAATTTGGGAAGCCTTGCGCACGCGCGACGATGTGGCGGTTGTTACTCCTAACTTGCTAACTTTCTCCTCTGGTGATTCGGTGACATCAACGGTATCGGTTGATACTGAGGAAAATACACAAGACGAAGATCTTGATTTCTCAGATGAGGAGTTTGAGCACCGCGGCAGGGACGACTACAGAGGGCCTTTGCGTATCGGCATTCCATTGGGTGAAACAAGCCCCTTGCCAGAGATTATGCTCTCAATACGAAGTGGCGAACAACCAACTCAAACGGTGCAGGTAATTGGTGTAATTGCACAAGATACGACACTAGCAGGGGAAGGCATCTGGATCCGCAGCGAGGCAGTCACAACCATTGCAGGTGAGCCAGTAAATCCCACTGAGTTCTATATCAAGGTAGCAGAAGGGGCAAATGTACACACAGTAGCCCAAGCCACCGAACGTGCCTTTCTCAATAACGCAGTCAATGCCAGTGTGCTCGCAGAGAGCTTTGCCCAAGCACAAGCCTTGACACGTGGCATCCTGCAACTCTTCCAAGGCTTCATGGGGCTGGGGCTGCTGGTGGGCATTGCCGCATTGGGCGTGATTAGCACGCGCACCGTGGTCGAACGTCGCCAGCAAGTAGGCATGTTACGCGCCATTGGCTTCCAGCCCTACATGGTTGCGCTCACCTTCCTGCTCGAATCCAGCTTTATCGCCCTCACGGGCATTGCCGTGGGAGCCAGCGTGGGAGTGCTACTGGGAGAGACACTTGTAAGCCTCAGCTATGACACACTTGCGGATGGACAACTCTTTAACATTCCCTGGGGAGCCATTGGCATCATTGTCCTCATTGCCTATGGCAGTTCGTTGCTCACCACCATCCTACCCGCGCTCCAAGCCTCGCGCATCTATCCCGCCGAGGCTTTGCGTTATGAGTAGTGAGTGCCGAGTAATCCTCACGTAGTTGAGAATCACCCCCTACCTTGGAGTGGCCCAAAGTCATGGAGTGGACTAAGTCTCCCCACTCCAAGGTAGGTTACAAGCAACAAGTCGGCCATTCATAGCAGTATAGTAGAGCAGTAAACCTTGCCGCTCATTCCGACGAGTCTCCTTGCCTCCGCACGCGCACCAAAACTGTGGTATAATCTCCGCAATCATCGGGTATGTCTCCCATATCTTCCTATGTTTGGCACATGAGGCAGATTAGCTCCCGTGATTCCTCATCTTACTAGATCCCAAATATGTACTGCGAGTGATATTTACAGGGGTGCGAAAATAACAGACAGCCCCCTCTCGTTTGTTTCTGCAGTTACAGGTTCAAGTCCAATCGGGACAGAAGGAACCTACGCATTCGGTTGAAGATGCGACGATAAGCATCCACGGACGGCCAACATGACTCCGATGTTGAACATTCGTCTATTTGCCAACTTTGGACTGATCTACAATGGTGAGCCGCTTACGCATGTCAAGAGCACACCTATGCAGTCCCTGCTGGCATACTTGCTCCTACACCGAGACACGCCCCAAGCTCGCCGTCATCTTGCCTATTTGCTCTGGCCAGAATCCACGGAAGCCCAAGCCCACACGAATCTCCGGCGCGAGTTATACCATTTGCGCCATGCACTGCCGGATGTTGATGACTTCCTGCATGTCGATGCCAAGTCCCTACTGTGGCGGCCCAATGCTCCCTATGCGCTCGATGTTGCCGATTTTGAAGCCAACTGCGCCCAAGTAGAACAAGCGACAGAGGCTGGTGATGAGGCGAGCCTGCGGATTACACTTGAAAAAGCCGTGGCACTCTACTCTGGTGACTTGCTACCGAATTGTTACGACGATTGGATTGTGCCAGAACGAGAACGGCTATCACAGCTTTTTGCCCGACTGTTGGAGCGGCTAATCGATCTGTTGGAATACCAACGCGAGTACACCTTGGCGATCCGCCACGCCCAGCACTTACGACGCTATGACCCACTCCACGAGCCAACCTACCGCCATTTGATGCGTCTTTATGCCTTAAATGGCGACCGCTCCCGCGCCTTGCGCGTCTACCAAACTTGCGTTGCAGCATTGAAGCGTGAACTAGGAGTCGAGCCAAGTCCCGCCACTCGCGAAACCTATGAACGCCTGATCGAGATGAATCATTCCTCTGCGCATGGATTCCTTGGGAATTCTGTGCCGCGCACCAGAGTGCTCCATGAAGGACGTATGGTTGGACGCCAACTGGAGTGGGAGAGTATGCAAGTTACCTGGAAGAAGGCTGCGCCGAGGGGGGATCGGGGACAAGCCCATTTTGTCCTCATATCTGGCGACGCGGGCATTGGTAAGACACGGCTCGTCGAGGAAATGCTCGACTGGGCCAACCAGCAAGGCATTGCAACCGCCAGAACCAGTTGCTACGCTGCCGAAGGCCAGTTGGCTCTTGCGCCTGTTGCCGACTGGATACGCGCCGATGTCTTCCGCACGCCACTCCTAGCGTTGGATAAAATTTGGCTTACGGAAATCACCCGGCTCTTGCCAGGGATTCTGATCGAGCGCCCAGACCTGCCCCGTCCCACGCCACTAAGTGAAAGTGGGCAGCGGCTTCATTTCTTCAAAGCATTAGCCCAGGTGGTTCTAGCCGATAGCCAACCGCTGCTACTGGTGATCGACGATATGCAATGGTGCGACCAGGAGACGCTAGAATGGATACACTACCTGCTACGTTGCGCCCCACGACGGCCCTTGCTTCTCGCAGGAACTATGAGACCAGAGGGAATGGGAATAGACCACCCACTGCGAAAGCTGATGTTAAATTTACTCACGACAGAGCAGGCGACCGCCATTGAGCTTGGCCCGCTGAGTCCAGGCGCAACGGCGGAGCTGGCAGCACAAGTGGTTGGTCGAGATCTCGACCCAGACCACGCAATCCACCTCTTCACAGAGACGGAAGGTAACCCCCTCTTTGTCGTTGAGATGGTACGCGCGCAAGGGGTATCTGGCATAACTCAAGGGAACAGAGTGGAATCGAATTCAAACTCAACGACTCTGGATTACCCAGTGGGTGACAAGAACATTCACCAACCTTCTCCACTGCCCTCTAAAATTCACGCCGTCATCCAGTCTCGTCTCTCCCAACTTTCCCCTCAAACTCGAGGATTGGCTGAACTTGCGGCCACAATAGGCCGCACATTTACCTTTCATGTGTTAGCACAGGCCAGCGCGCCTGAAGGCGGTGCCGGACAGAGCGCTGCCGGACACGGTGTGGACGAAGAGACGCTGGTACGTGGACTCGATGAATTACTAGAACAGCACATCATTCGTGAGCAAGAGGCAGATGCCTACGATTTCAGTCACGACAAACTGCGTGAGGTGGCATATGCGGGGATTAGTCGGGCGCGCCAAAAGCTACTCCACCGCCGCGTAGCCCAAGCCCTGGAGATCGTACACAGCTCGGATATGGATGCCGTCAGTGGACAGATCGCAGCCCACTATGAACGAGCGGGCATGTTTCAATCAGCACTGATCCACTACCAACGGGCAGCCAATGTCGCACGACGCATCTATGCGATTCAAGAAGCAAAATCGTTATACTCACGCGCCATTGAGATGGGTCACAAGCTTGCAACGGCCCAAAATGATGCCCAACTTCTGCCTTTATATGAAGGTCGGGCACTGATCTGCAGGTCATTGACTCAGTTGGAGGAAGCCATTGCGGATTTTCAGATCATGCGCCAAATGGCACATGATGCTGGTGACTGGCAAAAAGAGGGCGAAAGTTTATGCCAGTTGGCTTATACCCATTGGTTGACCTTTGCTGAGGATCAGATGCCCTTTGTCGAGCAGTATGCCCAGGAAGCAACCGAACACTTTGCACAGACTGGCGACCCACGTCTCTTAGCTCGGAGCCTTACAATGTTGGGAGCTGTGGACCAGGTGCATCGCAATCTGACCAACGCTGGCAAAAAACTCGAAGAAGCGCTAGAGATTAGCCGGCATACGCAAGATAGAGAGGCACTCGTCCAAGCGCTTTCCTTTCTTTGCTTGCAGAGCTATATTCAAGGCAATCTTCAGGGAATGGTACAGTATGCCCAAGAGGGTGTGACCGTTGCACGCGAGGTCCAAGACGATTTTAACGAGTTGCGCATTCAATCCTTCCTCTGCCAAGGCCAGTGGAGTACGGGTCACTATGCCCAGGCATTCAGTTTAGTTCAAGAGGTGATGGCACAAGCTGAAGAGCGCGGCAACAGATTTGTACAGGGGCGACTCTTGAACACCCTCGGCTGGTTCCACCACGAATTTTGCGACTTCTCAACTGCTATTGCATACAATCGGAGAAGTGTAGATCTGGGGCAAGCCTCGGGCATAGATAATGTGGAAATCAGCGCCCTGGTCAACCTCGGCTACAACTATTTGGCAATGGGTCAGCTAGCCCTCGCTCTTGACTATTTAGAGCAAACGCTGGCGCGTGTCGAGAGCGAGGGATTTGGTGCGCACAAATGGCAATGGCGCATGAAGATCTATTTAGGTCTAGCCGAGCATGCATATCAGACAGATAATCATGAGCAGGCCCTGCACCATGTTGAAGCAGGACTCGACGAAGCGCTGGCAGTCTCTTCCCAGAGGTATGTTGCCAAAGGATGGGCGTTGCGTGGCAAAATTTTGATGAAGTTAGGAAAAACCGAAGCGGCAGGAACAGACTTCCAACGCGCCCTCTCTCTTGCCGAACAGTTGCAAATCCCGTCGCTCTCCTACCCACTGGCCTATGCACTGGGACAATGGCATGAAACCGCGGGCCAGCAGCGCGAAGCAGCACAACTCTATACAAAAGCCAAGGCCACCACGGCGCAAATGGCAAGTGCTGTCGAAGATGAAGCGCTGGCCGCGATATTTTTACATTCGGAACCAGTCCAGTTGATCTCAGAAAGTTGGTCAAGAACGCTTTAAGAACGCTTTCCTCGCTATTTTCACCTCAACCTCTTCCCCTTGGAACGCTTTGCAAACACCCTTTCTGGTTTACTAATCACATGCTCCATTTAGGACACCTACGCTACGCATCATTGCCGTAGGACTGTCCATGTTCCTCTTCAAGATAACGGTTTCCATAGCATGGGCGAAAACGAACGGCCTTATCACCGGCATTTGTTTACCGTGCGCTTGTGGCGGGAAAAACTAGGCACCGGCCAGATTGAGTGGTGGGGCCAGGTGCAATATGCAAGCGATGGCGATAGGCGGGCCTTTCGGGATTGGCCGGATCTAGTCGAGTTTCTCGTGTTGAAGATAGAGGAGATTAAG
>JBBQIG010000111.1:0-10988 GCA_038324715.1 Anaerolineae bacterium
GAGAAGTCGAGGCACGAAATGCAGGCGGAAAAGTACGATGAGTAGGGCTGCACGTGGTGGCGAGTTATTCACTGAGTACCCAAGTATCTTTGCTGCCGCCACCCTGTGAGGAGTTGACGACCAAAGAGCCGCGGCGCAGAGCGACACGAGTCAACCCGCCGGGCAAGATGGTCACACGGTCGCCATACAGAATATAGGGACGCAGATCCACATGGCGTGCTTCCACTTCGCCTTCGATAAAGCATGGGGCGCGGGAGAGCATGACCGTGGGTTGGGCGATATAATTACGTGGATTGGCACGGATCAAGCGGCGAAATTCTTCTCGCTCTTTGCTTGTGCTGTGCGGGCCAATAAGCATCCCATAGCCACCAGATTCGCCTACGGCTTTGACCACTAGCTCTTCCAGATTGTCTAGGCAGTATTTTCGATCTTCTTCACGTTCCAAGAGGTAGGTTGGAATATTGTGGAGAATTGGCTCTTCACCGAGGTAATAGCGAATGATTTCGGGGACATAGGCGTAGACTGCTTTGTCATCGGCAACACCGGTGCCGATGGCATTGGCAATGGAGACATTGCCTGTGCGGTAGACATTGAAAAGCCCCGGCACGCCCAACATGGAGTTGGCGCGGAAGGTGAGCGGGTCGATGAAGTCGTCGTCAATGCGGCGATAGATGATGTCGACGCGCTGCAACCCCCCGGTGGTGCGTGTGTAGACCATGTTGTCATGGACGACCAAGTCGCGGCCTTCTACCAATTCAATACCCATTTGACGAGCCAGAAAGGTGTGCTCAAAATAGGCAGAGTTGTAGACACCGGGTGTTAGGAGCACAATGGTTGGGTCGGGGCGACCGATGGGTGCCAGCGCGCGCAAGGTTGCCATCAGGGCTTCGCCATAGTAATCCAGCGGGCGCACGCCATAATTTGCAAAAAGGCGCGGGAAAATATTCTTCATGACGCGCCGATTGGCGAGCATGTAGGATGCGCCACTGGGTACGCGCAGATTATCTTCCAGTACAGCGAAGTCGCCGTTGGGCAAGCGGATGAGGTCGGTTCCGACGACGGCAGTATAGATGTCGTGCGGCACATTGACCCCGCGCATTTCGCGGCGATAGTGACGGCTGCTATAGATTAGATCATGGGGGATCACACCTTGTGCAAGGATGCGCCCTTCATGATAGATGTCGTGGAGGAAGAGGTTGAGGGCAACAATGCGTTGCGTCAGTCCACTGTCAATAGTTGACCACTCGCTGCTAGAGATAATGCGCGGCAGCAGGTCATAGGGAAAGATGCGCTCTGTGCCTTCATTGTTTCCATAGACGGTGAAGGTAATTCCCTGGTGCAGGAATGAGGTATCTGCGGCCTTTTGGCGCTGAAAGAGTTCCTCTGGCGCAAGTTGCAGGATGCGCTCAAAGAGACGTTTATAGGGGCTGCGCGCGATACCTTCCGGCGAAAACATCTCGTCGTAGGAACCGTTTAAATCATAGTGAGCGAAAAGTTGACCTAATGCGGCCACCTTTGCGCTGGGGTTATCTGTCTGCATAAACTCGAGCCAATCCTCACTCATTATGGCATCTGTATATGATGCGGTTTATCTGTGTTAACTGGGGGCAGAACACCGCTGGGGAGACGCTTGTGAGGCGGGGCTACTTGAACGATGAGAATCGTACCATAGGCCGAAAAAAAGTGCGAACGCGTTTTATGAGCGTTTGTAAATGGTTACAGTGAGATGGTCACAGTGTGCTTGGTGGATGCTTGCTATTCTACTTGTTTTGTCGATCTACCTATGTTAGGCTTGCCCAAAGCTACTATCTGTTTGGTTGATTCTTGCTTGTTTTGTCTTTTTGGTGCTAGTTCGAAGGTCATCTGTCGCACATGATTGTGTGGGTGAAGAGTGGGAGTAGATCATGAAAAAATCCGGCGTGATTACAGCAATGCAATTGCAAAAGCGTTATACAGACCGGGTGAGTGTCTTTCTGGATGAAGAATATGCTTTTGCTGTAAGTTTGACTATGGCCTCGACATTACGCAAGGGGCAGCGGTTGACGGAGGCAGAGGTCGAGGCGCTTCAGCAAGAGGGGCTAGAGAATCTTGCCTATCAGCGTGCGTTGCGCTATTTGGGCACACGTCCGCGTAGTGGCGCAGAGATTGAGACATATCTAAAGCGCAAGGAGTATGATGAGCAGGTGATTGGGGCGGTGATTGTGCGCTTGCAGGAGAATGGCTATATTGATGATGATGCCTTTGCGCGTTTTTGGATTGAAAATCGAAATCGGTTTCGACCAAAGGGGGCGCAGGCATTGCGCTATGAGTTGCGTCAAAAAGGTATTGAGCGCGAGACGATTGAGGGCGCGTTGGATGAGCAAGATGACGAGAGCGCGGCATGGGCAGCCGTGGAAGGAAAGATTGACCGCTGGTCTAGCTTAGAAAAGGCTGAGTTTGATCAGAAGCTGATTCCCTTTTTAGCGCGAAGAGGCTTTCGCTTTGACGTCTGCCGGCGTACGGCAGCACAAGCATGGGAACAGGTGCAGGAGTCCAAGTCTGAAGAAAATCTGGATGACAGGGGAGATGATGAGGGAGAAGATGAGGAGTGGGAAGATTAGCTCTCTTGCACGACAATTTCGATTAAGGCTTGACCACTGGTCAAGGTCGTAATTGCGTCGCTGAACGTTTCAAGATGTTCCGTGGGTAGTTGCAGCCGAAATGCGGCATCTACGGCATACTCCTCATCGAGCAGTTCGACCTCATACTCTGTGAGCAGGCGCTTGAAGAGCGTAATGCTGCTATAGTCAATGATGATCTCTAGCTCCGATTTTGGTACACGCTCAATGGTGGGGAGGTCAATCAATGCAAGTTGTACGCCGCCACTGTAGGCTTTGACCAAACCTCCCGTCCCCAACAATGTGCCTCCGAAATAGCGAGTCACTACTGCACAAATATCGCCAACGCCACTATGAAGCAGCACGGTCAGCATCGGACGGCCTGCTGTTCCATGCGGTTCACCGTCATCACTCATTCCGACTTGTCCGGTGGTGCCAGGTTGCCCAATCACATAGGCCCAACAGTTGTGGCTGGCGTTGCTGAATTCGCCACTGATATTGCTGATAAAGGTGCGGGCGTCTTCCACTGTGGGGGTATGGGCAAGCGTAGTAATGAAGCGACTGCGCTTAATTTCTTCTTCTACCCGATGAATCTTGGCAGGAATGGGATAGCGCGGCTGTATAGGGTGCATGTGCGGTTATGTGTGGATTGGTTGAAATTCTGGCGACGAGTTATCTCCAGAGATCATTGTCATCGTCGTCATCATCATACTCAAAGTCGTCAAGTTCATCGTCTTCAAAGTCATCATCATCAAAGTCGTCATCGTCGTCATCATCTTCTAGCTCATCTTCGTCATCTTCAACTGCCACCTCGAGTTCAATGAGTTCGTCGTCTAATTTGCTGATGGGGATTTCAATCTCGTCGTCATCCTCGTCCAAATCATCTTCAAGGTCAAGCTCATCTTCTTCCCACTCGTCGTCGTCATCCTCTTCTGAGGCAGTTTCTAGCTCAAGAGGCTGAGTCATAACGACCTCGAGGTGTGCGCCGCAATGGCTACAGATGATTTTTTGGCCGAGTCTCACACGTCCTGCAACTTCAATTTCTTCATCACATTCGCTGCACTGCGTAGCTGCCATGGCAGATCTCCTTATCTGATGGGTGATTTTCGCCGTGCGAATCATCGGGCGACATCAACTTCTTATGGCTAAACTTAATTATGAAATTACATCTACGCCATTATACGAAGCGGTAGCATTTTGTTGAAACTGCTGCTTGATCTATTTACCACAAGTTTATAACACAAAATGGCTGTCCGTATAGCAATCTAGCGTGGAATTGGGCGTAACTGGGGTAATTAGTGGGTCTATGGCTATTTCATTGCCTATTGGCATCTTATTGCGAGGATTGGGCAATTTAGCGTCGTGACTGCACCTCACGGATGGTTGTTCCCAGTAGCGCAATGAGGGTGATGGGCACTAGAATGTAGATTGCGATGGTTGAAAGGGTGACTAGCTGTGGGGCTTGGGTCGAGCTAAAGAACAGATAGAGGGTGTAGACGACAAAATAGGTCAGGAAGAGCAGTCCTTCCCAGCGGGCAATGATGTTGCCTGTGAAGAAGATGGGCAGACAAGCTACTGCGACAAGTACCATGAAGGGAATATCAAAATCCAAGGCAACTGGCGAGATGGCTATGCCATCGGGTGATACAATTGCGGCGACACCCAGGACTGCCATGAGGTTGTACATGTTGCTGCCTACCACATTGCCTACAGCAATATCCCGATCGCCGCGAAGGGTGGCGACAACCGAGGTGGCAATTTCAGGTGCGGAGGTTCCAACTGCCACAATGGTCAAGCCGATGACAAGCTGATTAACGCCTAATGCACTGGCAATTATGACAGCGCTATCGACTAGCCATTGTGAACCGACGACTAAGGCGGCTAGTCCCACCACGATAAGCAGTACGTTGGCGAGAATTCCGGTGGCGGTTTTTGGCGGTGTAGTACCAAACTCTGCTTCATACTCGGCCTTGATGGCTTCACTTTCACTGCGGCTCCGGCGGATCGTCAGTACCGTGTAGAGGAGTAGGCCGAGAAAGAGGATTGCCCCTTCCCACAGCACCAAGCGACCATCGAGGGCAAAGAGGTAGGTGAGGATGGATGCACCGACCATAATGGGTAGATCAAAGCGTAGCAGTTGTTTGGAGACGAGCAAGGGCGTTATTGTTGCTGCGATGCCCAAGACAAGCAAGACGTTAAAGATGCTACTGCCCACCACGTTGCCTACGGCAATGTCTCCTTGCCCTTGAAGTTCCGATTGCAGGCTGACGGCTAGTTCGGGGGTGCTGGTGCCAAAGGCAACAACCGTTAGACCAATCACCAACGAGGAAATTCCAACGGTTGCAGCAAGTTTAGATGCTCCGCGGATCAATCCCTCTGCGCCAACCACCAATAAAATAAGGCCAACCACAAGTTGACCTATGACCCATATACTCATCTGTTTTCTGCTCCTGTGCGGTTATTCCACTTTTTATATTCTTTTTATGTTCTTTGCATTCTTGTCCCATTGTAAAGGCACATAAGGTAGCATAACTGTCAGTGTGCAACCACTTCGATAGGGTGACAATAAGCTTTGCACGCGTTTAACCAACTTGTTTTGCGCGTGGTTTAAATGGTTTGTCGCCGTGACTGCGCTTCGCGGATGGTTGTTGCCAGCAGCGCAATGAGAGTGATTGGCACTAGAATGTAGATTGCGACGGTTGAAAGTGTCGCTAGCTGTGGGGCTTGGGTCGAGCTATAGAGCAGATAGAGGGTATAGGCTACATAATAGACCAGAAAGAGCAGTCCTTCCCAGCGGGCAATGATGTTGCCTGTGAAAAAGATGGGCAGACAAGCTACGGCGACAAGTACCATAAAGGGAATATCGAAACTCAACGCGACGGACGAGATGTTGATGCCACTTAAGGATGAAATAGATGATAGTCCGAGTACTGCCAAAAGGTTGAATATGTTGCTGCCCACCACGTTGCCTACAGCAATGTCGCGCTCCCCACGAATGGTGGCGACAATTGAGGTGGCAACTTCGGGCAAGGAGGTTCCAATTGCCACAATGGTCAAGCCGATGACAAGCTCGCTTACGCCCAACGCATTAGCAATAATGACAGCCCCATCCACCAGCCATTGTGAGCCGAGGGCTAACGCCGCTAACCCTACCACGATAAGCACTAGATTGACGAGAACCCCCGTGGTGGTTTTTGGTGGTTCAGTCCCAAACTCTGCCTCATACTCGGCCTTGATGGCTGCGCTCTCGCGGCGACTTCGACGAATTGATATGAGCGTATAGAAAATGATGCCCAGGAAGAGGATTATGCCTTCCCACAGCACCAAGCGACCATCGAGGACGAAAATATAGGTAAGGATGGATGCGCCAATCATAATAGGCACATCAATGCGTATGAGTTGTTTTGAAACAAGCAAGGGTGTTATGGTTGCTGAGATGCCTAAAATAAAGAGTACGTTGAAGATATTGCTGCCAACTACATTGCCTATCGCAATATCGGCTTGACCCTGAAGCCCTGACTGCACGCTAACGGCTAGTTCAGGGGTGCTGGTGCCAAAGGCAACGACAGTTAGACCAATGACGAGTGAAGAGATTCCAACTTTCGTAGCAAGTTTGGATGCACCGCGAACTAACGCCTCTGCGCCAATGACCAACAATATCAAGCCAGCCACAAGTTGACCTATGACCCATATGCTCATCTGTTTTCTGCTCCCGTGGGTTTGATTCTATTTTTGACTCTCGCCACACTGTACTTTTGGCCCAGTGTAAAGGCACATTAGGTAGCACAACTGTCAGTGTGCAACCATTGCTTTAGGATGGCAACAACGTCTGCACGCTTGTGCTAATTGACTAGGCGCGTGCGTTAAGCAATTTGGCGTCGTGACTGCACCTCGCGAATGGTGGTTCCTAGCAATGCAATGAGGGTGATGGGGACTAGAATGTAGATTGTAATGGTTGAAAGTGTCGCTAACTGTGGGGATTGGTTAGAGCTATAAACTAGGTAGAGGGTATAGGCTACATAATAGAGCAGAAAGAGTAGACCTTCCCAGCGGGCAATTGTGCTTCCGGTAAAGAAGATGGGCCAGCAGGCTACAAGGATGAGTAGCATAAAGGGAATATCGAAGCTGAGGGCGATGGGTGAAATGTTGATGCCGCCTGATGATAGAACACCGGATGATACGATTGTCGATAGACCCAGCACCGCCAGAAGGTTAAATATATTGCTGCCGACCACGTTGCCTACGGCAATATCTCGTTCACCACGAAGGGTGGCGACAACTGAGGTGGCAACTTCGGGTAGAGAGGTTCCCCCTGCAATAATGGTCAAGCCGATGACAAGTTGGCTTACGCCCAATGCATTGGCAATTACAACAGCACTATCGACCAAGAGCCGTGAGCCAATGATCAACGTTGCTACTCCGACAACGATTAGCCCTAAATTGGCTAATATTCCTGCAATAGTTTTAGGGGGTTCGGTACCAAACTCTTCTTCATATTCGGCCTTGATGGCTGCGCTCTCGCGCCGACTTTGGCGAATCAATAGAGTCGTGTAGAGGATCACGCCTGCAAAGAGGATCAGACCTTCCCACAGGATTAAACGCCCATCGAGGACAAATAGGTAGGTGAGGATGGATGCACCAATCATAATGGGCACATCAAAGCGTATGAGTTGTTTGGAAACGAGCAGGGGGGAGATCATTGCCGATAGGCCCAAAATGAATAGTACGTTAAAGATGCTGCTGCCCACCACGTTGCCCACGGCAATATCGGCTTGACCCTGAAGTCCCGATTGCACGCTGACTGCAAATTCAGGTGTACTCGTGCCAAAAGCAACGACCGTTAGACCAATGACGAGTGAAGAAATTCCGATAGATGCCGCAAGCTTTGAAGCCCCACGCACCAGTGCCTCTGCACCAATCACCAATAAAATTAGGCCAACAACGAGTTGGCCCATGACCCATGCGCTCATCTGTTCTTTGCTCCCCGTAGGTTTAATTCTACCTTTTGAACTCTTGTCCGATTATAATGGATGGTAGAGAAGTTCGTGCAATCGTGAATGTGCAAGCAGTGTTGAGACTTCGTTGGCGCACGTTGTCTGATGCCGCTATTTAGATATGCTATTTGCGCATTTGTCATTCTCAAGGTCTTTTGTGATTATATGTTGTTGTTAGATAATGTTAACGGAGCACAAAGATCTGCGTTTTATCCGTTACATTTGTGGTAGATTGCAAACCAAAAGAAGTTTCTAAAAATCAATCGTTATCAGCGCCCCTTGTTTGACGTCTCTAGATGTAGAACGTACCTAGATCTAGATAGAGCACTATCTAGACGACGTTTGTACGGTGCGTTGACAAACCTAGACCAGCAAGCTAAAATTCTTGTCATGATGAATTACCGTCAGGACGATCCATTGCAATCATCTTCCCTTAGCACCTATATTGGATACATCACCGGGCCACGGGCAGAACAGCCTGTGGGTGTTCGCGTGGTGGAGCCGCCACCCGGTACGCGCCAGAGCCAACGGGGCAGCCTCTACTCAGTAATCGAAGTGATGGGTGATCACCCTGATCGCGCAGCCATTGTTGACCGGCTGTTGAGTGAGGTTCAACGTGTTTATTACACAGCCAAAGGCAGTCAGTCGCAGGTAATGGTGGAGGCGTTGCAGCAGACACAGCAATTGCTGCGCGAGGTGAATGCCCACACGCCTCAATATCCATTGCAACTTGGCATGATGTGTGCTGCGTTGTTGGGCGGCAAGTTGCTTGTGGCTTCTAGTGGGGCTGCGTTTGCCCTGGTGCGTGTGAGCGACAGGGTGCATATGTTCCCGTCTGACCCCAGCACTACTGCGGGTAATTATGGAACTGCGCCTGTGGAAGTCTATCGTCAGGATGTGCAAGCTGACGACGCCTTGTTCTTGGGTGGAGGTGGTTGGTTGCGCCGCGTACCCACGCGCACGCTTGCCAGTATTATTGCCTTTACCAACGCCGACAATTGCAATGAAGCGGCTGATGAGTTGTTTGACCAAGTGGGGCAGATTGCCTTGCCAGGATTGTTGATCGTACTGGGTACAAGCCATGAGCCGCCGCGCACAGGTGGTTATGGTGGAGGTGGTGGGTATCCCAGCGCACCAAGCGGGCCTAGTGGTACGCCACCACGACCTGGGCCGCGCCGCCCACGTTTTGGCGCGCTGCCTACAGCATTGAGCACACCTCCGCCTGCGCGTATGCCGCCAACGCAGAGTAGCACGCTACCTTCATCCCCACCTACAGCAGGAACGCCTTCATCATCGGTCGTTCCTGCTTCTGCCGACGCAACCTCAGCTTGGTCAACTACTTCACCCTCGTCTTCACCCTCGTCGTCTTCTCTACCTGCTAGGGATTCGCACCCAGAGTGGGAACTGCCAGAGACGGAGTTGATGCCGGCAAGGGCAGCGCCAATGTCAGAAACAATACCCCCCAGTGCCCCACTTGCCACAGTGGATGAGCCAGTTGCGGAATCCTCTCTAGAAGAAACCCGTGCCCCAGAAATACCCAGCAGTGATACATCTAGCCCCGAACAATCGCACGACGATTTGGCGGATAGTGCAACTGACTCCATGGATTCAGAGCCAAATTCATTTGGCTCCCATGAATCTGCTTTGAGCCATGACCTGCCGGTTGAACCTGGCGATGAGTATGATCCCATCTTCCCGTCACCTGCCTCGGTTGAACGCGAAGAGCGTGTTGCTTCGGGGCCAAGTTGGTCGGCACGATTGCAGGAGCAAGTCAGCCGTGGGGCGAGCCGAGTGCGTAACTTCTTTGTCGGAATATTTCCAGAACGCAATAAAGATGCCGATAGTGGCAATGCCTGGGATGATCTATCTGAAGAACCGATTTCACTCACTTCGCGACCTGCTACCGCCACACGTTATAACGAGTTTGATAATGAATTTGAGGAGTCCGCCGCGGATTTTTCGGTTGCGCCCGTGCGTGAACCACCTGTGCGCCGAGAGCGTGCTGCGCCCGCTGAACAATTGGCCGACGATGATGCTCTAAAGTCGCCCGTAATGCCTGCGTTAGACATGTCGCCCTTTGCGCCGCCTCCACCAACTGGTGGCGCACGGGCGCGCATGTTTTTGTTGATGGCCTTAATCATTGTCATTTTAGTGCCTGTGGTGGTGATGGTATTTTATATCGGTCAGGGAAATGAGCGAGAGGCTGAAGCGGAGCAATTGACTGCGCAAGCAGAAATTATTTTATTAGGAGCACAGTCGGCGTTGGATGCGGGCGATAAAGTCAGCGCGCGCGAGCGGTTGACAGAAGCCCAATATCTATTAGGTCAAGCGATTGAGTTGGATGGTACCAATGAGCACCGCACGCAACTGATTGCTACAATTGAATTGGAGTTGCAAGAGGTTTTGCAGATAACGCCACTCTATGGGCTGACCGAGCCGTTGATTACCTTTCCAGCAGATGCTCGCCCTGAGCATGTGCTGGTGATCAATGAAGATATATTTGTTATCGACCCTGGACGTCAAGCGTTGCTACAGTATCGCTTTGACCCGACTTCGGGGACTGTCACCGACCAGGTCGGTCAAGTTATTTTGCGGCAGGGGGATGTCGTTGGTGGAGCTACTGTGGGTACACTGGCGGACTTGGCATGGCTGCCGCTGATTCCTGGTTTTGAAGACCGGCCTAGTTTATTGATTACAGATCGCAATAACAACGTCTTTCGGTATGATCAAAGAGTTGAGGGTGCTACGCTGATGGATGTGGCAGACCGCAACTTGTGGGGAAGCATTGGTCAAGTACAGACTTTTAACGGACGTGTTTATATTGCAGACGAAGCAAATGGCAGCATTCTTCGCTATGACCCCGGTCGTTTTGAGGAAGCTGGCACCCCATGGTTTGCGCCCGAAACGCCAGTTCAATTGGCAGGCTTGACAGCGATGGAAATTGACGGTGATATATGGTTGCTCTTTAGCAATGGTGCAATTCTGCGCTATCGCGAGCGCGTACAAGTGCCATTCTCCCCGGAAAACAGCATTGGGTTGGCTGAAGATCCCGTTGATATGGTCGTTACTCGTCAAGAGAGCGCCTACATCTATCTTGTAGATGCGGGACAAGAGCGAATCTTGGTCTATGACAAGAGTGGTGCCTATATTGGACAATTGCGCGCACCCGAGGATGGGATGCTGCGCGGCTTGTCGGGGCTTTACATTGATGAAGTGGGGGGTGTCATGTATATACTCACCCAAACCGGACTGTTTGCCCACCCTGTGTTGCCCTAAACCCTACGCTTTTTAATAGGAATGCATATAGCCTACGAATGGGGTAAATAGAGGCAGAATAGCCTCTGTTTTGAGCATGTTCAACTTGCTTGCCCTTTGCGTCGGTATGCTATAATTCGGC
>JBBQIG010000112.1:0-10961 GCA_038324715.1 Anaerolineae bacterium
GCTTACCACTTACTGTATTTGCAAACCTTTTTGAGATAGTACAGGCTGCGTTGCTTTGAAAGCTGCGTGTCAAGTGCTATCTTGTCTGGTTTACTTGAGTGCCTCCACTGCGCCACAGTCCTTCAGATAGCGAGTAACGGCACCATCTTGACTGATAAACGCGATCTTGATGTCGTCAAAGTAGATGTTAGAATTGAGAAACGCAGGTGACTGTGCCTGGATTAACACCATAATGTCCTTGGATTCTTCCAAGTCAATGGTGTGCACCAACTCAGACCACTCGCCACGGACATAGCCGTTGTTATAGAGAGCTACATCGCCATCGGCACCGGGTTTGATTCCTAACGATGCCCAGTCATAGTCGATTCCATCTCCACCGCTCAACTTGGCACCCTGATCGTGATCCCAGATCAAATATTTGACGCTGACCAGAACCTTGCCATCTTCAAATTCTGCGGGTACGGGGATGCGGGGGCTTCCCATACCGGCTGCATAGGGAGCGTGGCTTGCAAATTTGATTGAATGTTCTTCGCGCCCGTCAGTGTCTTCACTGTCATTATAGCGATCCCCAGGGCCGACTGAACGTTCGCGAGTCACTGCCACATTGCTGGCTTTATATTCTCCTTCATCCAGTGCAAACGGGCCCCATCCACTATACCAGTCGGTATACATATCAGGGTTGCCATCGCTAGACGACCAGCCAATCTCGGCATTGAAATTGACGCAGACATTTGGTGTATCATAGAGCGTCAAACCAGCGCCATATCCGGTTTCAGTCTGACGGATTCCGCGTCCTTCTGCCTCTTGGCGTCGACCACTGTCCCACGCATCTGCTTCCAGCGCATTGGCTGTGAGCGGCGCGTTGACCAGGAGGTCAAAGCTGGGTAGAGGAATCGGGGCCGGAGCCACACGAGGGCCTCTTGACAAAGGAATCGGCGGCGGAGTCATTGCGCCAGCCTGGGCCACCACAGTGGGGACCAAGGCTGCGAGCGCCACAACCAACGCCAACAAGCTGCGAAGCGTGCGTGCTTGCTTCATTGAATTCTCCTTCTTGGGTTCTTGCTTGTGTTCTTGAACAAGCTTCTGTTCAAACATAAGTCGAGGTATTTCTGTC
Organism: Anaerolineae bacterium; assembly: GCA_038324715.1. Taxonomy (GTDB): domain Bacteria; phylum Chloroflexota; class Anaerolineae; order Caldilineales; family Caldilineaceae; genus QEUY01. The sequence continues at coordinate 1,115 of JBBQIG010000112.1, forward strand.
AAAGTAAATGGCATAGAAAAAAGAATGAACGATGAACTCTGGCAAACAAACGAGACGAACTGTAGTGATAATCAAACAAAATTTCCGTGCATCATCCTATACGACGCAGAAAATCATATTTCGTTGCGATGGAGTTTGCATTTTCTTTTGAACTGGCAACGGGTTATTGTGCTTTAAACGGGGAAACCAATAAACGATATGGCAAACTGATATGCAAAGTGGGGAAAAATGATGATTGCTGTTACGGGAGCAGGGGGCAAAACTGGCACAGCCATCCTCCACGCATTGGCAAAACGTAGTGTGGCAACCAGAGGATTAATACACAAAGCCACAGATCAAGCAGCAATTGTTGCGGCGGGCGCTGTGGAGAGTGTGGTGGGTCAAATTGAGCAGCGCAGCGTCTTGGATAAGTTATTGGCTGGGGTGGATGCGGTTTACCACATCTGTCCTAACATGCACCCGGACGAGGTTGCTATTGGCGCAACATTAATTGCATCGGCTCAAGCTGCCGGGGTCAAGCATCTTGTCTACCATTCGGTGCTGCATCCGCACGTTGCTGCAATGCCTCACCACTGGCATAAATGTTTGGTGGAAGAACAGATCTTTGCCAGCGGGCTACCTTTTACGATTTTGCAGCCCACTGCGTATATGCAAAACTTATTGGGCTATTGGGGGGCAATTCGCAAAACAGGTCTCTATACAGTGCCTTATCCCATCACAACGCGTTTGTCGTTGGTGGATCTCCAGGACGTGGCAGAAGTCGCCGCGCGGGTGCTGACTGAGCCAGGACATCACGGCGCAATCTATGAACTCGTGGGGACGCCGCCGCTTACTCAAAGCGAGGTTACCCGTTGTTTGAGCAGCCATTTGGGGCAGCCTGTTGTTGCCCAGGAGTTGGACATTGAGCAGTGGGAGGCGGGCGCGCGAACAGCGGGTCTGAACGATTATGCGGTTCAGACTTTGCGCCAGATGTTTACCTATTATGCTGCGTTTGGTTTGGTGGGTAATGCACAGGTGCTTGGTTGGCTGTTGGGGCGTCCCCCAACTTCGCTAGATGCCTTTGTGCAGCGCATTGCAGCCGATGCTGCATCGGCTGGTTAGAACTTGCCGATACTACTTTGCTACCTGCTTTGCAACTTATGTTGCTGCTAGGATAAGGATGCTGTGCTGGATTGCTTCAGCACGCTATGTACCTTCGCCAGCAGCAGGTCTGTGGTGAAGGGTTTGTTGAGGAAGAAATATTCAGAGCCGGTGGCATTGATTGAATTTACAATATCTTGCGAATAGCCGGATATGAAGAGGATTTTTAGTTCGGGATGGAGCAAGAGTGCTTGCCGTGCGAGTGCTGTTCCGCTCATCTCTGGCATCACCATGTTTGTCACGAGTAGATGAATTTTGCCCACAAAGCCTTGACAAAGGGTAATGGCTTCACGCCCACCCGTTGCCTCCAACACGCGATACCCCTTCATCTCTAGCCCGTTGCGAAAGAGCTGGCGCACCCAGGTCTCATCCTCCACGAGCAAAATTGTCTCTGTTCCCCCTTGGACATAGGGCAGAGCGTCATGTTTCGCTTGCTGCGGTCTGTTTTGGGGCAGAAAGATGCGGAAGGTGGATCCGGCGTTGACTTCGCTTTCCACTTCGATCATGCCACCACTCTGTTTCACTGTGCCATAAACCGTGGCAAGTCCTAGACCTGTTCCTTCGCCCACAGCTTTGGTGGTGAAGAAAGGGTCAAAGAGACGCGCCTTGACCTCTGGTGTAATCCCGCGACCATTGTCCTGCACTTCCAGCACAACATAGTTGCCAGGACGTAATTCGACATGGGGATAGGCAGGCTCTCGATCAACGCTGGCATTGGCTAACTTAATGGTCAACTTGCCCCCATCGGGCATGGCTTCACGTGCATTGATGACAAGGTTGATCAGCACCTGCTCCACTTGATTTGGGTCTGCCAGTACATTGCCTAGCTGCAAGGGCATCACATTCACAAGCTCGATTTTTTCACCAAGCAGTTGATGTAACAACGGTTGCATCTGAAGAATCGTGGTACGCAGATCCATCACTTTGGGCTGGAGAATTTGCTTGCGACTAAAGGCCAACAACTGATGGGTCAACTGTGCGGCTCGTTTGCCTGCATGATGGATGTCACCCAAATATTGGCGTACCCGTTCGGTTGCTGGTGTGCTGGCAACGCGATCTAAATAAATGGTTGCTAGTTCACTAATGCCGTTGATGGCAGTAAGCAAGTTGTTAAAATCATGGGCAATACCGCCAGCTAAGTGACCGATTGCCTCCATCTTTTGAAATTCGCGCAACTGCTCTTCAATCTCCGTGCGGAGCGTAATGTCTTGGATTGAACCATAGAGACGCACCACTTTGCCATCCACCATTTCTGCCCGCCCAGTAACACGTAACCAAAGGTTCTTGCCGTGGGCATTCACCAACTGCAACTTTAGATCATAGGCTTCGCCCGTTTGGGTGGAGTTGCGAATGGCATCCTGCAGTATGGTGCGGCTGGCGGGGGTATAAAAATCCAACGCTGACGTGAGGGCGGGCGTATATGTTTCAGGCGCTACGCCATGAATGCGGTAGGTCTCTTGCGTCCAATAGATCGCATCTTTTTCAACATCCCACTCCCACCCGCCGATCTCGCCCTGGTGTTCCGTCTGTTCCATCATGCGCGCTTGGCGCATAAGCTCCTGGCGTTGATCTTCCAACTGCGCTTCAACCATCTTACGGGGAGTGATCTCTTGGATGACGCCCGTTAGCCGCAGCGGGCGACCTGTCGCATCGGAGATAAGATAGCCGCGCACCTCCACCCAATGCACGGAGCCATCGGGCCAGACAAGCCGGTGCTCAACAGCAAAGTTCTGCAACTCCCCACTGATACAGCGCATGGCAAGTTGCTGTATGGCAAGCTGGTCACTGGGATGGAGACTTGAGAGATAGATTTGGAGAGATTGCTCTTTGGGGCAAGGCGAAATTCCATGAATTATCGAGAGATTGTCACTCCCATAACTCAATTCTGGATGTTCGATATCCCAAACCCAAGTGCCTACCCCTGCCGAGGTGAGCGCAAGACGCAATTGCTCTTCGCTACGCTGTAGTGCATCATCGGTTCGTTTGCGTTGGGTTGCGCCCGCCAGAACACGCGCAAAGGTGATCAACGCATGAAGATCGAACATTGACCAGCTATATGCGTGGGATAGTGAGTTGAAATTCAGGCTACCAATGACCTGTCCACCCATACGCAAGGGAATCACCAGTGTGGATTTAACACCGTTTGCTTGTAAATAGGCACGTTCTGCTTCTGCTTCGGGGGGCAAATCATCCGCACCACGGGGCAGAACAATCGGGATGCCAGCGCGCAATTGCTCTGCATACCAGGGAAAAGAGGTTGTGAAATTGTTGAAGGGGGGTAGCTCACTGGCTCCCACGTGATACCGGTGTTCAAGTTGTAACTGCTGCTTGCCTGTTTGAATCAGCGATAATCCCACGTAGTCCATCTGTAGGTGGGTTGCAATGCGGTCGAGAATTTGAACAACGATCGCGTCAAATTCTGCTGCAGGTAGATCGACCAACTGTGCAGAAGCTTCGAGAAGCATGGCGGCAAAGCGCGAGGCTGTTGTTTGGTCGGTTGCGGCATCCCATGCGGCGCTAAGGGGTTGTAGCAACCAAGAGTTGGTGAGCGATTTTGAATTTTCCTGAGAGCCTAGCTCTGGTAGGGGGATGTCCATTAATCAGCTATCTCTTGTCTACATGGCATACACATTACTCGAAATGTTGAACAGGAATATTGAACAGAAAGTGTCATTTAAACGCTTCGTATGCGTCACCCTCAATAATTGAGGGTATACGCTATCGGCCCCGATGGACGGGGATTGGTATTCCTTACTTGACGCCTTAAACGCAAGTTGCCTATTCACTTGGCGGCGCTAACGCGCAATCAGAATCGAACAGTGGGTACTGAGGAAACTTGCGGTTTGTGCTGGTAAAGCAGGGGTTAAACAGTTCCTACCCCAGATGAACTTGCCGCCACTGTTTGCCTGAACACTTGTTGAGAAAACTCATCAAACAGTGGCGACTGTTTTTACCTATTCATCTGGATGACCTAGCCAGGGCGGGTATGAAAATCTCCCAGGCAGATCCATTTATAGGTGGTCAGTTCTTCTAAACCCATCGGGCCGCGTGCGTGCAGCTTTTGTGTGCTAACAGCCACCTCTGCCCCCAGCCCAAATTGCCCGCCGTCATTAAAGCGGGTGCTGGCATTGACAAAGACTGCCGACGAGTTAATTTCGTTGATAAAGCGCGTGGCGTTACTCCAGTCGTTGGTCAAAATTCCGTCGGAGTGTTCCGTGCTGTGGTCTTGAATGTGGGCAATGGCCTCATCCAACGAATCCACCACTTTAATGCCTAAAATCAACGCCATCCACTCTTGGTCAAAGTCTTCCGGCGCTGCGGGTACCAAGTTGGCATCGGAATTCTCTTGGGCCAAAATTTCGAAGGCGCGCGGTTCGGCATGTAGCTCCACATTTCGTTGCTTCATGCGTGCTGCCACTTGGGGTAGGAAGTCGGCTGCAATGCTTTGATTCACCAAGATGGTATCGAGTGAATTGCAAACGCTGGGACGTTGTACTTTAGCATTTTCAATGACGTCAATGGAGCGCGCAAGATCTGCACTGCTATCGACGTAGAGATGACAAACGCCCATGCCGCCTGTGATGACGGGGATGGTGCTTTGCTCTTTGCACAGCTTGTGCAATGCTGCCCCACCACGCGGGATGATCATATCTACATATTGGTCTAGCCGCAGCAATTGGCTAACGAGGTTGCGGTCGGGATTGGAGATGTATTGGATGGCTGCGGTGGGAATCCCCGTTTTGGTGAGCGCATCGTGAATAGCCTTGATCAGCGCCACACTGCTGCGTAGGGTTTCGCGACCCCCGCGCAAAATGACAGCATTGCCTGTCTTGACGGCGAGCGTGGCAATGTCGATGGTGACGTTGGGGCGTGCTTCATAGATAACGCCCAAAACGCCAATCGGAATGCGGCGACGACTAAGGCGCAGTCCGTTGGGCAACATACGGCTCTCCAACTCGGAGCCGACGGGGTCGGGCAGGTCAATGATCTTACGCGTATCTTCTGCCAAGGCGCTGATGCGCTTTTCGTTGAGCATAAGACGATCTAAAAGTGCATCACTCAGACCCTTCGTGCGCCCATCCGCCAAGTCCTGGGCATTCGCCGCAATAATCAGATGTGCCTGTGCTTCTAGTTCCTGTGCAATGGCTTCCAGCGCGGCGTTTTTCTGGCCTGTACTGAGCATCGCCAGGGTGCGACTGGCAAGACGAGCCGCTTGGCCCATGGCAACAATGTCCACCGCGCCTGCCCCATTTTGCTGCTCCGTGGCGCTTTGACTGTCACTGGCTGCCGCCGCTGAATGTACATTTTCTGCAACAAAGGTTGCCATCCCCACTCCTTTTTATCAGATGCGGCCTGATCCAGCGCCGCTTCACTAGCTACTCTTCTTTCGCAATACGAGAGAATTTGCCGCCAAAACTTTCCGCATGCTCTCTCACTTACTTCTTACTTTATCATAAATCCATCTGAAAATCACTGTCAGTTTCTGAACGAGTGCTGTAAGGAAAAGAAAGAACTCCTTTATGAGACCCTTTTAGCAGACAGAACGTTTCATGTTCTGGGTGATTTGCTTAAATCCAGCGGCGCGGGCTATAGCCAAAGACGAGGATGGCACAGGCTGCGGCGCTGCTGACGACGGCAATGCCAAAGAGATCTTCAATGGGCATGTAGGTGAAGAGCCAAATGCCTAGAACTTTCTCTGGTGCAAAGTACCATGCGCCCCAGTAGCCGCCGATTGGATCGGTGACTAGCATCCACAGTTCGGCAATGGCAACCACGGTGAAGATGATGCGCCGGTTGCGCCACAAAAATCGCCCATTGCGCGCCCAAAGCAGAAAATGAAAGAGCAGTGCCGCCACGATGAGCATAAAAATGTGGGAGTATTGTTCGGGAAGCCAACTCATGGTTTTTGCTCCTCTTGCTGGCTCTCTTGCTGGCACTTTTTCTGGCCTTGAATCATGCGCTCGGCCAGCAGAACAGTCAGCCCCCCAAACATCAACGTGACGCCAGCAATCCACAGCCACTCTTCGAGGGGCAACCCAGCCCACCACCAGCCTACCAAGTTTTCGGGTCTGTAGTACCAAATGCCAAAGCGTATGGCAAGCGCGTCCCAGATCCAGCCACCCACCAACGATCCACAGAGCACCCACAAGAGCGCACGTCGCTGCTGCCACAGTGCCTTGCCGCGCCAGATCGCCAGCGCCAAAAGCGGTATTCCAATAAAATAGGCCAACCAAATGAGGTAGGTATTTGCACCAAACATGCTGCTCCTTTGCGATTAGCGTTTCTGCCTATAAAGCTGTCTATATGAGAGTTCATTAAGAAACGAGAGGCTCTCTTGAATATTCGTACTCATATCGTCATAACATGATGAAGGCGATTCTGCCATTTTGATAGGTTAATATTTCTTGCCCGTATCTCTTTACTGCGTTCTTCTGTCACAATTCTAAACTGGCACAATTCTAAAGGCATAAGAGTTTGATCTACACCCTTTTAATGCGAGTATAATGCGAGCGAATTGTCCTTTGCTTACTTTTAGAATGCTCATCTCAACTTGGCATCTGCAATTAGCGAGTAGTAGACTGCGTTGTTGTACTGTTAAGCCACTCGTCACACCACTCGTCATACTCGCAACATTCCTACTGACGTCATTCTTATCACATTTTCTATCAATCTTCAGCAGAAGGCTTGTGTCCTTTGAGTGTTGACTTTTTTTCAGCATTACTTCTCTCCCTATTCGTTTTTGGGCTAACTGCATTGGTCTTGTGCGGTTGGGGAAGCATTGTCACCCGTCTCCTCAAGGTCAGTTCACCCACGGCAGCGTTGGCTTTTACCCAAATTTGGCTAGGCTGGGCGGTCGTGCTGCTATTACTCAATCTCATCAATTTCTTTGCACCTCTCAATTGGATTGTTACGGGGGGGCTAGCCGTCGGGGGACTATTGGCCTGGTGGTTTAACGGACGCACCGTCCTGCATTTTAGCAGAAATCGGCGCGTGCTTTTTTATGGGATTGTCCTCTTGTTAACTGCGGGTTGGGTCGCGGCACAATCCATGTTGACTCCTGTCATTTATGATTCTGGCTTGTATCACCTGCAATCCCTGCGTTGGTACAATGAGTATCCCGTTGTGCCTGGATTGGGTAATCTGCACGGACGGCTGGCCTTTAACCAATCATTTTTTGCCTTCGCCGCCGCGTTGAATGTTTATCCATTCTTTCATCATGGCTATGCACTCGCTAATGCTTTTTTGATTGTACTGCTTGCGGCGGAAGGGTGGTATGCGTTCTTTTTTAAACGCTGGACACGTTCAATCTCGGCATTTGTAGCAGTCTTTATCCTGCCGCTACTGGCTTACCTGGTCTTTCGGCAAAGCGTTTCCTCCCCCTCGCCGGATATGGCTTCGGGGATGCTGCAATTCCTGATCTGGCTGCATTTCGCAAGGTTGCTTGAAGAGCGTCCGGCTGCACAGGCGGTCACGGCGCGCACCCACATCCTCTTTATCCTCGCCGCCACGGCTGTCACCATCAAACTAAGTAACTTGGTCTTTGTTGGGGTCATCGGATTCATCCTTCTCCTGCGCGATTGGCTAGCACAACGGAATTCACTTGTGACGCCTGTGGAGAACGTTCTCTCTCTGGCGCGGCTGATATGGTTCCCGTTGCTCATCATGCTGGTTTGGGTCGGGCGCAGTTATCTCCTCAGTGGCTATCCCGTCTACCCTGCTACCATTGGTGGTATTGATGCAGATTGGGCCATGCCTGTTGCCGCTGTAAAGGCTGAGGCAAAGGCGATTTATCTGTGGGCAAGGTATGAGGCAATGCCACTGGCAAACAACGAATGGGATTGGCTGTGGCCTTGGCTCATCAGTTCTGCGAGTGGTACAAAGCGGGTGGCACTTGCATATCCAGTGGCCTGCAGTGTGCTGATGGCGGCAGTCTATTTCCTGGCACGAGTGGTATTGCGGGTGGAACGGGTTCAACCGGAGCAAACGGGATTAACACCGCGTGAGGTCGGTCAGACGCCTTATGCGCTTTTGGCATTGCCCATTTTCATTGGGCTGTTGGTTTGGTTTTTCAGCGCACCCGATCCGCGTTTTGTCCGTTCGCTGCTCTGGCTGTTGCCCATCCTCATGGCTCATATCCTGTTGAAAACATTTGAGCAAGCGCACTGGGGAAGACCGCATTTGAATCTGGCAATTCTGTTTCTGGTTGTGAACCTAGCGGTTGTGGTCACCTTTGCCACCTATTGGCGGCAAGCACTGCAAATGCAACCAGGATTTGCCCCTTTATCTGTTACCAAACTCGAGACCCAAACAACGGACTTTGGCTTGACCCTACAAGTTGCAGTAGAGGATGCTCGCTGCTGGGATGCCCCATTGCCTTGCATCCCTTCTTCTCATTTTAATCCCAAACTACGTGCACGTGGAGCCGACATCCAGCAAGGATTCGCACTTGTGCAAGAGTAACCATGGGTGGCTTGTGGAAAGCAGAAAGAGTGACTAGAATGGATCTTGATTCCCAGAAAGGATGCATACCGCATGTTCACCCAAGTAGGCACGCAAAGATTTGAGGTTGATGTAGATCGGTATTGGCGTGATGGCTATTTGCTTGCGCCTGCCGTGGTAACAGCAAAGCATCTGGCACAGTTGCGCGCCGAGTCAGATCGGTTGCTTGCGCTGTGCATGGCTGAACCCGAACGCCACGCCAACCGGCTCACCTGGGAGGCTGACTATCTGGATGAAGAGAATAAGGCGGGGATGGAGAAGGTTATTCGCAAGATCGAGCCATTGATTGACATCAGCCCGGTCTTTACTGAGTTGGCTTTTCACCCCGGTGTAGTTGACCCCATCCGCGCAATCTTTGGTGAAGCACTGGAACTCTTTGAGGATAAGCTCAATCTAAAATTACCGGGTGGCTCGTCCTATCCCTGGCATCAGGATTGGAATTGCTGTTGGCGCGCTCATACCGACGAGTTGATCACCTGTTTTATCTATCTGGATGATGCCGATATGGCCAACGGCTGTTTGCATGTGGTTCCAAGTAGCCACCAGAATAAGCAGATTTACCCCTTCAAGCCCGGCAATCGCTTTGAGGTAGACCCAGCCGCCATTGACCAAACAAAAGTCGTGCCTGCTCCCTTGCGTGCAGGTGAGATGATCTTCTTTGACCCCTATCTGCTGCACTATTCTGACCTCAACCACAGCAATTCACCGCGCCGCGCCATTATCTACACCTACAACCCTGCGCGCCTGGGCAAGATCAACGAGAATCGCTTTCCTGCGCCAGAGTAGAAACAAAATCGAAGCAAGTTGTAAGCGAATGCAAGAAGCCCCATACCTCGTGTGAGACCAGGCATGGGGCTTCTTTTATTGATCAGCTACCGTTTTACCTGTGCGATCTATTTATGCACCTATGAGCAAAGATGCCATAAGTGACGGTATAGCCGCCAGGTGCTTTTGAAATTCTAAAACAACCCAATCACGCGCCCCGTATCAAGGTCAATGTCCACGTTTTCAGCAGCGGGATGGCTGGGCAAACCGGGCATGGTACGCATTTTGCCCACCAGTGGATAGATAAAGCCTGCGCCTACACTGGCGCGCACTTCGCGGATGGTGAGGGTAAAGTCGCGTGGCGCGCCCTTCTTGCGGGGATCGTCAGAGAGGCTTAGGTGTGTTTTTGCCATGCAGATCGGCAATGCGCCAAAGCCATTGC
>JBBQIG010000113.1:0-10944 GCA_038324715.1 Anaerolineae bacterium
TGGAGCATCAGCCCCAAAGTGTGGCAAGCCTGTATCTATTGTGCCAAGTTTCATCATTGTGATGAGGTGGCAGTGTCGATGCCACTGGTGAAAAAGCCTGTAAAGGTGGAAACTAAGCTGCCGGCGTGGAATGGCCTTCTGCGTTGGGATTCGTGGCAACCACTCAAGTTGGCCTATCAGAAACGACCTGATCACGATCAACGAGACGAATAAAGAACGAGTAGAGAGCGGGGTGGTTTGGGCCAAGATAGCAAGGTCCAACCGCCCCGCATCGCGCCATCAGATGGCAATGAGCAATTGAGTAAATTCCAGTCGATAAAAATTCAGTTAACAAAAACGTATAGTCGAGCAAGCAAAGCTCGGATTTTGATGGGAGAAGAGATGACGGCAATCTTGGTGCTGGAGGATGGCACAACGTTTCACGGCCAGGCTTTTGGTGCAGCCACCACGGTAGTGGGCGAGGTGGTCTTTAATACTAGCCTCACTGGCTATCAGGAGGTTATTACTGATCCCTCCTATCGCGGTCAAATGGTCTGCATGACCCTACCGCATGTGGGCAATACAGGCATAAATACTGAAGATGTGGAGAGCGACCATCCACAAATCACAGCATTCATCGTGCGCGAGGTAAGCCCAATCGTGAGCAACTGGCGCGCCAATGAAACGCTGCCCGACTATCTAGAGCGCCACGGCATCCCTGGCATTAGCGAAGTCGATACGCGCTTCCTCACCAGAACATTGCGTGATAAAGGCGTGATGCACGCGGCACTCTGCACCGATGGCAGCCACAGTGAGGCTGAGTTGCTCACCCTGGCGCAGACTTGGGAAGGGTTGGATGGTCGCGACCTTGTGAAGGAAGTGACTTGCCAAGAGACCTATAATTGGGTCGCTGGCACAGGAGTTGAATGGACGCCCGTAGCAGCAGGCAGTGATGTAGGGGAAGAGAGATCCCCCATTGGCGATGCAGCCGCAGCCCAGGCAGATGCGCCTTTGGTTGTGGCCTATGACTTTGGCATTAAGCACAACATTTTGCGCCGTCTCACCAGCCACGGATTGCGCGTGACTGTGGTTCCAGCTCATACCCCCGCAAGCGACGTGTTGGCGCTCAACCCGGATGGTATCTTCTTGAGCAATGGCCCCGGTGATCCGGCAGGTGTGCCTTATGCGGCGCATGCAGTTAACCAATTGCTGACTTCGGGCATTCCCACCTTTGGCATCTGCCTCGGTCATCAGATCATTGGCTTGGCATTGGGGGGCGATACGTACAAGCTGAAATTCGGTCATCATGGCAGCAATCAGCCGGTGAGTGATAGCAGTGCCACCAACGTGCAGATCACGGCGCAGAATCACAACTATGCGGTGCGCGAGGAGGGATTGCCTGCCAACGTGGAGATCACCCACCGCAACCTTAATGATGGCACGGTCGAGGGTCTGCGCCTGACCGATCAGCCGGTCTTCTGTGTGCAGTACCATCCAGAAGCCAGCCCAGGACCGCACGATGCCGATTTGCTCTTTGCCCGCTTCGCCCGTCTGGTGCAAGAGCACGCCAAGGAAGAGTAAAAGCGAAAACTCACGCAGAGGCGTGGGGCCGCAGATAAAAATTGCGAGGTATTACTCGTGACAGAAGAGTTAGCTACAACTTGGGATGGATTGCCCATTAGTCCAGAACCACCTTTTGGCGTCTGTGTGGTCATCTATCGCCGCCAACAGGAGCAGGTAGAATTTCTCATTCTACATCGGGCAGATCAAGGCGCAGACTTTGAAGGGGAGTGGGCTTGGACGCCGCCATCTGGCGCGCGATTTCCGAATGAGCCTGTGGACAATTGCGCTCAACGCGAATTGCTGGAAGAATTAGGCTTGACGCTTGCTGTGCAACCTACAGAACGAAGCGCTGACAGTTGGGCAATCTACAGTGCCGAAGCCTCACTAGAGGATGAGGTGGTGCTAGATGCGGAACATGATCGTTATGCCTGGGTCTCCCTAGCGAGAGCAAAAGCAGAATGTCTGCCAGAGCCAGTGGGCGCAAGTTTACAGTACGTTGCTCAACTGCTGCATCTCGTTTAAGCTGAATGGGGTCTTATTTGTCTGCTACTGTTTACCTGTTATCAAAATTATCAAGCGTCCTGGTCAAGGCTAGGGCGCTTTTGCATTGGAGATAGAGGAAAATAAAACTATGGAACAGCGCGCACCAGTCAAGATAATCGACACCTTTTTGGTGGGCTTTGGCAATGTCAATCGAAATTTCCTGCGTATCTTGGAAATGAAAAGCGAACGGCTCGCCGCGGAGTATGGCCTTGCCTTTCGGATTGTTGCCATTGCCGACAGTAGCGGGGTGGCGTTGAATCCCACTGGCTTTGACCCAGGCCCAACGCGCCAAGCTAAAGAAGCGGGTATGCCTGTGCGCGCCATGAGCGGCTATCAACCAGGTGTCACACCCGCAGAAGTGGCGTCTACCCTTGCCTGTGATCTCGTGCTCGAGGCCTCACCCGTCAATCTAGAAGATGGTGAGCCTGGACTCAGCGTCACTCGCAATGCGCTGCAACGGGGGATACCTGTGGTGTTGGCGAATAAGGCTCCCCTCGTATTGGCCTTTGTCGAATTGTACACCCTTGCCCAAGCTACGGGCGCAGGCTTGGCTTATAGCGCAACTGTCTGTGGGGCGTTGCCTGTGATCAACATTGGACAGCGCGACCTTGTAGCGGCGGATATATTGCATTTGCGTGGCATTTTTAACAGCACAAGCAACTTTGTGCTCAGTGAGATGAGCGCAGGGCAGGAGTATGCAGCGGCATTAACAGAGGCACAGCGTCGAGGCATTGCCGAAGCCGATCCCTCGCTGGATGTGGAAGGATGGGACACAGCCAACAAGTTAGTCATCATTGCCAACAGTTTCTTGGCGATGCGTGCAACACTCGCCGATGTAAGCGTGCAAGGGATTACCCACTTCACCCGCGCCGATCTGCAAGCCGCAAGCCAGCGCGGGGAGAAGATCAAATTGGTGGCAAGCGCAGAAGCGCGCCCCGAGGGCGGCTATACACTCACTGTCGCGCCAGTTGCATTGCCTGCGGGAGATTTCTTGGGAGGGTGTGATGGGTGGGAGATGGGGATAGAGATGCGTAGCGACTTGTATGGCTTGATGTACCACAAAATTTGGGAGCGTGAACCCTTGCCCACTGCCGCAGCGATGTTACGTGATGCGGTGAACTTGCTGCGCGAAGCACCTACACGCTAGCGGCTTACCGACTTACACGTTTTGCCATGATGATGTCGGGCTTGCCAAAGCCATTGGCGTCGGGAATGAGACCCACCACCACAAAGCCTATGCGCTGATAAAACGCAAAGGGATGACGGCGCAGGTTGCGGATTGACGCAGCGTGCGCCGTCACATCTGGATACAAGTCAACTCCACCCAGCGATGTACGTCCGTCCATGTCATCCGTGCCCAGGTAGAGGGTGATTGCCCCCTGTGCGGCGACCTGTGCTTCTAGATCAGCGACCAACGCTTGTCCAACGCCCTGCCCCTGGAACGCAGGAGCGACCACCAACGGGTGCAGTTCCCACGCAACCGCATACGTAGGGATTGCGCCAACCCACCCCAGCACCTTTCCCTGTTCGTCCAGGGCAACGCGGCTGATACGTCCGGGTTGCAGAGAAGCTTCTACCTCAGCACGCGCGCTTGCAAGATCGGGCCATGCCTCTGGCGCAAATTCGCAAAAGCCATCGACAAGGACTCTAGCGATCTGGTCAATCAAAATGGCATCCACAGCGGCAACATCAAAGATTTGCATGACGGTAGCCCTCAAGAATCTTTAGTTGGGTTCTTCGGCAAGTTGCAGGGTAACGGAGTATTCATCGGCATCCCGCAGAAGCGTCAATGTCACCATATCGCCCACACGAAAATTGTCTTCCAGCAGGATCTCAAGTTGCTCCAAGCGGCTGATTGGCACCTCGTTCACGCTTAAAAGAATGTCGCCGCCCACGTAGACACGCTGGTTGAGCACAATGGCCTCACTTTGCGCGCCACGCACATCTGCTTGCGCCAGTGGCGAGTTATCAAAAACCTGTACCAAAAGCAATCCCTGGCTCACAGGCAAATCTAGGGTTTCAGCTAACCCAGGACTTAAAGCATAGGCATAGCGAATGCCCAGCCAGGGATGACGATAGCGCCCCAACTCTAGCAAGTCGGGCAAGAGACGGCGCACAGTATCCACCGGCACAGCAAAGCCCACACCGGCGCTGGCTCCTGTGGGGCTAAAGATCGCCGAATTGATGCCAATAACGCGCCCGCTGCTGTCGAGCAGAGGACCGCCAGAGTTGCCGCGGTTGATGGCTGCGTCGGTCTGGATGACCCCTGTAATGGGGCGACCATCATCACCTTCCAACGTGCGCTCCACCGCACTGACCACGCCCGTCGTCAAGGTGCGCCCAAATTGACCAAAGGGATTGCCAATCGCAATTGCACGTTGACCCACAACTAGGCTGGCGGAGGTTCCCAACTCCACGGGCACCAGCATCTCTGCCGGGGCTTCCACACGCAACACCGCAATATCATTGCGCGGATCTGCGCCCACAACCACAGCCGTGTAGGACTCATCCCCCGCAAAGATCACTTCTATTTCTTCGGCATCCTCAACCACATGATAGTTCGTGAGAATATGCCCCTGGGTGTCAATTACAAAACCAGACCCCGAACCCTCTTGCGGAATGGCGTTGTAAAAAAAATCTCGCACAAGCACGCGCGTGGTAATGCTGACAACGGCAGGTGCAACACGTTGATAGACATCAATCACGCGACGCTCGGCCAAATCCAAACCATTGGCATCAATCTCAACAATCTGGGGAGTGGTTGCTAGACCTTGTGCCACAGGTGCTGGGGTCGCAAGTGTGAGTGGAACGCTGGGTGTGGGGGTGAAGGTAGGCGCTGCGCTACGCAAGGTGTTGGGTGTGGTTGGCATAGGGAAAGCGCATCCCACTAGCACCGACATACTAAAGCTCAAGACCATGCACAGCATCAGCAACTTACGCCCCTGATGCAGGGTATTGAACTTGAGACGATTCTGAAACATTTACAAAATTCTCCTGCACAGTTTAACCTTTGAGAGGTCTTATCAAAATGAAGTCCTCCTCATTTAATTTGCACGATAGCAGATCGAGTGGGAGAGAGACAAAAAGCAAAGACCGTGAGCATTCGATCAATCTAGAGGATCGAATGCTCACGGTCTTCATTTGTATACGCAGGTGACTCTAACTGTAGTCTTGAAGCTACGCTGCTTTGAAGCTCTGCCGGTGGCGGAAGGTTAGCCGTAATGTCAACATATCAGCTTTTTTGTTCTTCCATCGTGTACTCGACTTTGGCAGCACGTTGGTTAAAGTTCGGCTTGCGATGCTGGACATTGGAGGTAGCTGGCATCAGACGCGAGATTGGGCCTTTGGGAATAAACTTATAGCCAATTCCACGCACGGTGATAAGCCGGATGGGCTGGGAAGCATCTTCTTCCATCTTCTTGCGTAAGCGGCGAATGGCAAGCTCAACAATATTCGAGCTGGTGTCCGCTGCTTCATATCCCCACACCCGCTCTAGCAAATCTTCTTTGCTCACGGGAAAATCTACATTGGTCATTAGATAGTGGAGCAGTTGATATTCGGTGCGGGTCAATTCCACCAGATTGCCGGAAACAGTTGCAGCGCGCATCCCACCATCCAAGCGCACATCCCCATGCTCCAAGACCTGGGCTGGCTCCGCTTCAACCTTGTTTGTGGTACGTCGCAAGATGGCACGGATGCGAGCCTCTACCTCTTTGAAGGTAAAAGGCTTTGTAATATAGTTGTCTGCCCCCAGCTCTAGCCCACGCACAATGTCGTCGGGGCGATTGAGCGCTGTCAACATGACAACAGGCACGTCGGATGCACGCCTCACTTCAGAGCAGACAGTGAAGCCATCTACATGCGGCATGAGAATATCCAACAAAACTAGGTCAAATGATTGAGAATGAAAAAGCTCAAGTGCTTCAGCACCATCATCAGCGGTAGTGACTTCATAGCCCATCCGCTGAAGTGATATCTTGAGCAAGCTGCAGATCATTTTCTCATCGTCAACCACCAGTACATGCACTTTGTTCTGTGCTGAATTCTGTGTTGATGCGGTCTCTGCTGGGCGACGACCATCGTCCTCGTGCGCGCCATTACTTGACAATCGTTTCATCCGCCTACATCCCTCTCTAGGTCACTCATAGATAACAGCAACATAAGCATTGAACGCGGCTTTCGGGCAAAGCAAGTTCTTGGCTATTCGTCCTGTTACTTAGTTCAAACTGTCTGTTTTTGGCCTAAAAAACCAGGTTAACTGTCTAGATCAACCAGGGAGGGAGTAACGAAAATTGGATGCCCTTGGTGTCGCCCTTGGTGTCGGAAGCTAGCCATTGAACGGATGCTGGAAAATTCTTCCATCATAACCACTTCAATATCTGTCAACCCTTGCAGACTGTCGCCCCAGGATAGCATAGGAGCGACGACAGATAATCCGCCAAATGACGCACTTCTAACAGTCTGCATAAGACATACGACGCAATAGGTCTATAAGGAACAGAATTCGATGTAAAAATGCAAATATCAAACAAAAAGCATGCCGGATTCTAGAACCCGACATGCTTGCGCCGAATTACTCTCAAATTGCCAGCGAAAAGGATAAACCTATTAAGCAGGAGGCTCGTCTAACGACGTTAAGCCTCCTTTTAGAGCATAGAGGGCAGCTTGTGTGCGGTTTGCTAAGTGGAGTTTGCTCAGAATATTGCTGACATGTGTGCGTACAGTGCGCTCGCTGATGATCAATTTGTCGGCAATGTCCTGATTCGACAAACCACGAGCAACGTGAATTAGCACATCTAATTCACGTTCGGTCAATGGTTCATCGGAAGGAGGGAGAGAAGCAGGCTTATTTAACTCGCGGATGAGCTTGCGGGCAATTGCAGGATGAAGAGAAGATTCACCATGATAAACATCTCGAATCGCCTGCACAAGATCTGCCGTGGATGTCTCTTTGAGCAAATACCCTAATGCTCCTGCTTTGATGGCAGCAAAGACTTTATCGTCATCTGAATAACTTGTGAGGACAACAATACGTGCATTGGGATTTTCATGTTTGATTTCTTCAATGGCTTCAATTCCCGTTTTGCGGGGCATCGCCAAGTCCATGAGGATTACATCAGGCTTCATTGCACGAGTCTTCAGTATTGCCTCTTGTCCATCAGCTGCCTCGCCCACAACTTCAATGCCATCCACATCTTCGAGTAGAGCTATTAACCCTCCACGCATGACAGTGTGGTCGTCGGCAATCAATACACGGATGGTCTCATTCACGCTAACCTCCCAGCCTTAATGTCCTCTACTATTGCTATCTTAGTTACTGCGATATTGGTTACTGCGATACTGTTGGTTCCAAAAATGTAATCTCTTCGACTACATCCGAAGGTACATGCCATGCGTCTACACTCCAAGAGTGTTGAGTATACAACAATCTTTAGAACACGTGAATAAAAAACCAAAGGGATAAGTATGGGGACAACCTTGGAGAACTCAAGAATAACAAGGATAATGTGGGGACAAAGGTGAGAATAAGTCTATGATAAGTTTTGATAACTTTATCCCCAGCTTTCCCCACTATTCTATCCTCTAGCGGAAAAAGTAGCTAACCCTACTAGATGTAGGGAACCTACCTAACACCGCCAAAAACTTATCCAGACAATTCGCGGCTTCTCCACACCAACAACCCGACTTATCCCCACTACTAATAAGATCGCTTAGCCTCTTGGTTATACACATCCATCTATATATAGAGATTATAAAGGCAAATCCGCAGGTATCTAGTGGTGCATCCAAGATTTGAGGTAAGTTAAAACTTTATTATCCTACTTATCCACAGGCCTTACTAAGAATACTAATTAATATACATATACTTATTAAATTGATAGATGATAATGTTTTACTTTTAGATGAAGGAAAACTATAGGTATAAACAACTCTTATTAGAACAAGATTTGTTATAGCTTTCAAGCATCCGTGCTCTTACGGGTCTGTCCCACGATTTAGGCGAATCTCCGCTACTACCAGCAAAAGGGTCTCTCCGCCAAGCGCACAAAGTAGAGAGATGGGTATGCCCCGCAAGCGATCGAGTGCCCCCCGGGCGCGAAATGACAACCTGCACGCCTAGAACTTGGGACGCACCCTGCTCTTACGCATCCATCTAATTCATGGTATTAAGGACGCCTTAAACCAGGTCGCTCTATTGCCATTGGATGTGGGGTAAATGAAATTTCCCCATCTTCTTCCTGATTTGGGTCTGGCAACAAAATATTGCTAGGATTTAGAAAAGGCAAAGGATCGCTGAATCCCCCCCACCCATCAAATCGGTTATAGGGTGAAACACGAACACCGAAATGAAGATGGGGAGGTAGACCACTACTGGGTCGCCCCGACCGCGCGATATATTCATTGCGCTTAATCAGTTGACCTGCTTCCACAACAATCTCACCAATGTGGGCGTAGAAGCTTTCTCCCCAACGGTGTTCCAACTTAATGTAACGCTCAAAACCAACGGTTTCAAAGCTAATCTCCATCACGCGCCCATTGTCCACCGCAAAGAGATGCGTGCCAGGCCCCATGCCAAAGTCAATTCCATTGTGTCCCTTTAGAGGGACGCCGTTGTACTTGAACTGGGCGTAGTGATCTGGATGCTGTCCCCAGAACTGATGGATCGGGCAGGCTCCGTCAAAGGGCGTGCTGAGGTAGATGCCTTCAGGCTCGTAAATGCCAGCCAGCAAAGGCTGTGTCATGAATTTATATTTCATAGAATTCGACAAGAGTAGGGTGGACGATTATACTTGCTGACGCGCGCAGCAGGTTCTGCGCTAGGTTCGATTGGTCTGGATTTTTAACAGTATAGCCCGTCTAGGATCCCTGTGCAAGTGGGGTAGAGTTGGATTGCCCAACCCTTTTTGTGAAAATCTTCATGAAGGGAAAGATTCCTGCCAATACAGAACCTATAGGAATGATATTAGAGATTTGTCGTAAAAAATATTATTGTCTTGGTTTGATGAGTTTTGGGAAGAGTAAGGAGAGTGTTGCAGTGCCCATTTATGAATTTGTCTGTCAATCGTGTGCAAATGAGTTTGAGCACATTCAGTCGTTTTCCGATAGCCGTATGCCTGTCTGTCCCCAGTGTCAAAGTGTGCAAGTTGTACGGCGCATGGGACGCCCCGCAATCCATTTTAAGGGCAGCGGTTGGTATATCAATGACAGCAAGAAGAAGTCTAGTGAGAGCAAGGACAAGAACAACGTTAAAGTTGCCGAAGATGGCAGTGAAACTAAAAAAGAAACCACGACCGAAAGCACAACTGAAAGTAAGAACGACGGCAAGAGTGAGAGCAAAAGTGACAGTGCAACCGAGACAAAAGGTGGCAGTGAGAAAAAGAGCGAATCTAGCTCAACACCTAGCACCCCGGCACCCGTTGCTGCTGACTAAGCAGATTGCATAAACATTATTTTTCCAGTAGAACCCACTCGTAATCTTACGAGTGGGTTCTCTGTATCTACTCACAGATAATCTATTCACACATATCGAGTATGTCTGTGAACCTGGACGTTGAACAGTGACGAGGATAGGGTAATCCCTTAGAAGAAATTAGGAACGATCCCCATTGATTTCAATCGTGCAACATTTATACTGACTTGGCAGGAGAAAAATTTGTAGCGAGCGTGAAGATAGAATCGTAGAACACTAAGGTCAGACATGCCGATGCTAACATCGCCACAAGCCACAGAACGGCAAATGAAAAGAACAGCACGAAAACATACGCAGTGGGTTACTGTTTGTGCATGGTGTAATCAAGCTGAAGTAGATGGCATGCTTGTGCCAGTAGAAAAGTTATCGCTTGAGAAGGATGTAGAACTTTCCCACAGCATCTGTCCTCCTTGCCGCCAAAAACTAATGGATGATGCCGTAGCCAAATTTTCTCCAAAACCGCACTAAATTCTCTTTGCACTCGGTGATTGATTCATCATTCAGCGCTTACAGTAGAAGCTTGTCTTCTTTCTGCTCATACTTCCCTTCTTGTCCCACCCCAAAAACGCCAACCCATAATACGATAATCGAGCCGTGGTTCTTGCCCACATTAGAGTTCGTGTTTTTTAACTTTTGTGGTACGCTACCAGGGTAATCTGCGCCCCCATAGCTCAGAGGATAGAGCAGTGGTGTCCTAAACCATTTGTCCCAGGTTCGACTCCTGGTGGGGGCGCCAAAGCACCTTTTTATGGTATTCTCCCGCTCTAATCAGCCCCTATGTATAGTAGGTCGCCAACCAAGGGCAATCTACTATGAGCAACTTACAGCAGTGTTCCCTCTCGCTTGACGATGCTTTTGGCATCTATATTTTGCATTGTAAATCAAGGCGTTTTCGCAAATCTACCATCGAATTTTACCAACGCCGATTACCCCGTTTTATTGGCTGGCTCGCCCAGCGGCAAGTTATCCAACTTCATCAAGTCAACAAAAATCATGTCAGGGCTTACCTTGTCGAGATGCAAGGCGACGAGGATGGCGATCCTGATGATGCGTTGTCTGCCCACTACATACACAGCATTGCGAGATCATTGCGAGCTTTTTTCAAATTCTGTATAGATGATGAGCAGTGGGTGTCAGTATCCCCAATGCAGGGCGTTGCTATGCCCAAGCGTCCTAAAGACATCTTGCCATCATTCACAAAAGATGAGATCAAACTGCTTCAGAAAGCCGCCACGGGCGAACGAGAGCAAGCCATAGTGCTTTTCTTACTGGACACAGGAATGAGGGCTAGTGAGCTTGTAGCGTTGAATGGCGGCGATATTGACCTAAAGACAGGGACGGTGAGAATCCGAGACGGCAAAGGCGAAAAGGCGAGGACTGTGTACGTT
>JBBQIG010000114.1:0-10922 GCA_038324715.1 Anaerolineae bacterium
TAGCGCCCTGGCTGGCGCAAAATCCAGCATTGCGCGCATAAGCCAACCCTTGACGCGACTCCGATATCAGTTCCACCTCTGGAAATTGTGTCATGACTGGCGGTGTCAGTCCCGAAGCGGGATGATTGTCTACAACGATGATTTCAACTTGCCGTGCCGTCTGCTGGGCAATAAGAGATTCCAGACAAATCTTCAAATCATCTGGGCGGTCATAAGTGGCAACCACAATCGAAACCGAAAAGTGAAGCGGTAGACCACTCTCTGCACCAGCAGATTGAGCAGTCTCGCCGTTCATCCCCCGTTGGTTGGTTTCTTGGTTGTGGTAGAGCAATGGCAAATGATTCATACAGTGTCACTTAGCTCAGGTTGTGTCCTCGCATGTGAAAAAGAAGAAAGGCTCCAGAAGAAAAGCACTTGCGGCACAGCCAACGCAATGGCAGCCACCAACACCAGTATGCTTGGATAGCCACCCTGACTTAATCGAAATAACACACCACCCACCAAGAAAGCAGTGGTCAGTAACTGTGGCACCAACCACCATGGATTCAGATAACCCGTTGATGTTTTGGGCGTAGGGCGAAAAGCAAGTGGAATTCGGAGCAGTGCCATGATCCAGGCAAGCGTGTACACGGGCCAAGTTATATAGACCAAGACAACAGCCTTCCACATAACACGCGCCCGCAAGGAGGGGTGCATCCATCGTCGCAGTGCGGCCCCATGCAGCAACACGTTAAAGCAAGCCAGGGGAGCAAGATGCAACAAGTATTGCTCATAGGCGAGTACAGCTTGTATATTTTCCCCAAGCAATATGAATAGGGTCACCAGGACATGCAGGCAGACGATCGGGCCGAGCCAATACATGGTCATACGGACGCCATAAGCAATCCTATCCCCCCATGTTAGCTTTTCCCATAGCCGTGGAAAGGTTGTCAACAGAACCTCGAAGACACCGCGCGCCCACTTAAATTGCTGTGTAAACCATGCCATCAAGTCTGGCGGTGCTAGCCCTGGTGCAAGCGGCTCTGCAACATAGGCAGAGCGCCAGCCGCTTCTGTGTAGGGCAAATGAGGTTGCCAGATCTTCAGCAAGACCTGGTTGATAATTGCCAATTGATGCAAGCGCATCACGACGAATGAGCGAGTTACTCCCCATCATCGTCACACTGCCCACTCGATCCATGCCATTCGAGGTAGGGTTATAAAAGCCAAAGGAACTCTCGGTGGCTGCCTGTTCAACCCAGTTTTCCTCACCGTCACGGAACGTCAGCATGACTTGAACAAAGCCCACGGTGGGATCCGCAAAATGAGGAAGTGTAGCTTCCAGATATTCTGGAACAGGCACATGATCGACATCAAAAATGGCAATAATATCCCCGTCAGTGCGGGCAAGGGCGCTATTGAGATTGCCTGCCTTGGCGTGTTTGCGATCATCCCGCGTTAAGTATCCAGCACCTAACTCTTTTGCCATCTGTTGAAGTGCGGGATCGCGACCGTCGTCCAACAGCCAGACTTGATGTTTGCCGCGCATGGCATAAGCAGCAGCCAAGCATTTTCGAACAAGCGCATGATCCTCGCCACAAGCCGTGACAAAGACATCTACGGATAAGTTGTCATAGGGTTGAACTCGACGGACAGGTCTCAGATCGGCCAGGAGAAAGAGAATCCAGTGTCCCAGAATTTGGAAATAGCCATAACAGAGGGCAACCAGCAGCCCAAGCAGTAGCCAGGGCGACTGCAATCTGTCTGCTGTAAACCACCAACTCAGGTAATAACCAAAAACCAAAAGACCAACAGCTAATAGTGAAATCCAGGTCACTATACTCGGCAGCGAAGAGGTCCGTAGAGAGCGCATTGTTTATTTATACCTTGTCACTACTACACTGTAATTGAAATTATGATAGAAATTTCCGTATTGAGTTCTCTGGAATCAAGATCAAGTAAAACCATCAGAACTTAGATTACGGTGTACTACGTAGGCTGTCACTTCATAAGCTGATCGACCGCCTGGTTAGTTTCCACATAATAGTGTCGGGGGAAATAAGTATTACAAATCCTACTCATCTCTTGGTTACAAGTGCCCTAAACAACTTATAATGGGCATCAGCCTGTCCATCCATCCCAGCACTTCTATGTTTATCCAACACCAGTGCAATCAGTGGTGCAGACACAAGCGTTTGCAGTTGCAATCTAATCAATTTTATTGATCAACTTTGTAGCTGACTCCAAACACGGTCTACAGAGTAGCATTTGAGGGTTATGGGTAGGGTTACAAGAGGGGTTATGAGAGGGTACGAAACAAAAAAAATGTGGTTCGACATGACACAAAATCATACAAATCGAGCAATTCTACGCGTAAATTGTTCTAAGTGTTTTAAGAGATGAGTTGAAAGCAGGGGGCAGCAGTTCTCATAAGTCGATTCAATGTATCCAGCGGCTCCCACTCAGGGTCGCCAAATACTCATATCAGGCAGATGGCGACCTGGACCAAAGCACTTGTCAAGTTGCATTGTAAGTGCAGGCTCCGGCGGGTCAATGAGCACAAGTACAGCATCATAGGCATCACGTAAAGTTGTGCATGTTTCTGCAATATAGGCGGCGTAATTGAAGCCAACCCAATTGCCTGCTACCGGCATTTCAGGCTGATAGCGCAAGGGGCCATTATTAAAGGTCACCGACACAAAGCCGCCTCGTTCAAGGGCATAGAGGCTACTGATGTGACGCCCATCATAGACAGAGTTAAACAGGCGCAGATTACTTTGATAGTTGCGCGCACTCTGGTCACTGTTGCTGAGTACAAGGATAGAACGCGCAGGTTCCATCAAAGCCATTTGCTCAATCCATCTTTGAACACGTTGATCATTGCGTTGCGTGGAATAAAGAAGTGCAGCACTGCTGACCAGACAAAGACTAAGCACGCAAACTGTTACAACATGCTTAAATCGAGAGTCGTTAAAGGGTTGCGGCACTGCAACGAGGACAACTAGAATCAAAACGAGCAGTACCCGCGGCTCAACGAATACAATGTCATATGTTCTTGTCGGAATCATAAAATAAAGCAGGCCCAAAAGCCCTATTGCGCGCAGCCAAGGGGTCGTGGGCTTCTTCGGACTGCGCAATGTACTCCACGAAAGCAGACCCACAAGCAGCACGACAAGAACCAATAGCCCAGCGTTGTAAACCGTCAGAACATCGTCAGGCGGCGTGAACTGGTGAGGAATTGTGAACAATTTGAGAGGTGTGACTTGTTTATCAAACCGATTGTAAGCCGCATTAGGCAGTATGCTCTGCTGCAATAGCTCAGGTAATCTGGCAAATATTCGAAATCTATACGATACAACTGCAAGCCCCAACCCGGCTAGCGCAACAAGATATCCTGGTATGTGCAGTCGTCGTAGCAACCAGCCAGCCGCCCAGAATGTTGGCGCTATCAGCACAGCAGCCACAGCCAGTGTGGGTCTCGTGATCAGAAGCAGTGGCAGCGCCCCGCTGAATGCGGCAAGCAGCGCGCCAAGTCGCCGCGGTTGCCACAGTTCGACAGATGCCATCGCCGAGAGTGCAATTAACCAGAGCGCCCATGCCAGTATGTGACCCAGGTAAGTCAACAGCAAAAGGCCCGCGACGATCCACAGGTCGCGGCTGCGACCTTTTTCCGACCAGCGCAGATAAAAGAACAGGGCATACATGCCAAAGGCCACACCATAAGAGAAGTTGATGAAGCCCATAGTGAATGTAAGGTTATACGCTAAAATTGGAGCCAGCAACAACAGAGGCCAAGTAGTTCCTGCCCGATCAAGCAGCAGTTTGAATCCACCCAGGAACAAGACAAGGTAAAGACTCAATACTACCTGACCCGCTAGCTCCATTGGTATCATGGAACCAAAGCCAACAAGCAATAGAGTGCTCAACGCCGTAGAATTCAAGTACCAGTGAGGAACCAGCTCGTAACCCGCCGAATAGGCAAAGTTCGGATCGGTGTAGTGCAACACCACGTTTGCCTGGAGGAGATGGTTTGAGTAGTCACCAAATGCGGCATGTGACGTGCTCCAAATCGGAAGCAGCATGAGCACGAGCAGAAGAAGTGGCAGCAACCACTCACGGCGCAAAACACGAGACAGGGATTTCACTAACGGAAGAACCTCTAACTCACGCTGATCAGCGTTGCTCTTTTGCATCATTTGGACTGCCGGTCTGCTACGAGCATAATTATGGCTGGCATACCAGGTACAAATCTGTCCAATGGGTGGTTCTCCCGCAAATAAAATTCTGCTAGCAAATGGACCTCTGTGCAATAGACCGGTGTAATAGACCGGTGTAATATATCTGCTCATGTTGAAGGTTGGTAAATAGTCGCACCAGACCCCTTATTTGTCAAACAAATCTGGATAATGGAAAATCGATCCCAGATCTATACCCTGTGGCACAACTACACAGGATATTCCATACCTCTCTTGTGCAAGCGCTGCATTACCCCAGCGAACCAAATTTGACAGGAACAATAGAGAGAACCGCCGGAGTAATTGTAGAAGTAGTTTGAAAGCTGATGACACAGATGGAAACTCTTGAAGAGCTTGCAGACGGCGAACACAAACAACTGCCCAATATGAAAGCAATGGAAGCGAATCTACTATGTCAATACAACTCCAGGCGGGCGTCGCCCGTGCAGATATTACACCACCCATAGGCATTGCCCATGCCAATTGGGGCGCGCAAACCCATGAAAGAGCGCAGGGGGTTGATCTGCCACTCTGGGCAACAGCCCTCGCACTCAGCGACGGCAGCACCACAACCGTAATTGTAGACCTCGATTTGGGTGGCTTACGTGCAGAAAATGCCGCACAAATTCGTCAGGCGGCGGCGGATCGCAGCGGCGTGCCCGTTGGTCATATTCGTTTGAGCTACACGCACACACACTCTGGGCCAAGCCTTAGCACCTCTGGGGGCTGGGTGTCGGGTGGGGCAGAATTGGTGGCTGGCTATCTAGAAAATCTCTCTGCCAAAGTGGCGGGCGTGGTATGGGAAGCGTGCCATCGACTTCAACCCGCGCGCATTGCGGCTGGCACAGGAGAGAGCAAAATTGCCGTCAACCGCCGTTTTGTCACGCCAGAAAAGACCGTAGTTGTAGGCCACAATTGGGATGGCCCCGTTGACCACGAAGTCAAGGTGATCCGCATTGATGATCTAAACAAGCAACCAATGGCGATCATCGTGAATTACGCCTGCCACCCCATTATCGTTGGCCCCTATAATGATCTGATTACGCCCGACTTTCCTGGCATTGTAAAACGTGTGGTCGAAACAGCGACAGGTGCGACCTGCCTCTTCTTACAAGGCGCAACAGGGGACGTTGGCCCAGTGGACGGCTGCACCAGCACCGAGCCATTGCCCATCTACCGCAAACTAGGCGCACGCCTGGGCCATGCGGCGGTGAGTATTGCCCTCGACCTGCAAACCGCACCCAAGCAAGACCGCTACATACGCACATTAGAATCTGGCGCACCACTCGGCGTCTTTGAGCAGGTTCCTCTCCCCGACAATGATGTGACCTTACGTGTGGCACATCGCACCGTCAATATGCCACTCAAGGAATTTGTGCCATTTGAAGAGGCTGACGCAGAAGCAACTCGTGATGCACAAGAACTTCTACAGTTGCGTCAGGCAAATAATGAAGCGGCAATCCGAATGGCGGGTATGCGCGCCAAACGTTCACGAACGCTTGCTGAACGATCACGTGCCTATTATGGTAAGAGCCATACGCCATTGGAGATACAAGCAATTCGCATCAACGACATTGTACTCATCGGTATGCCGGGAGAACCCTTTGTTGAAATCGGGTTGGCGATCAAGGTGGGTTCACCTTTTCAGCACACATTTTTCTCTGGCTACTCCAATCTGGGTGGCTCCTACATTCCAACGGCAGATGCCTATCCAGTGGGTGGCTATGAAGTGAATGTAACGCCCTACAAGCCAGAGGCTGCTCAAGCAGTGGTGGCGGAGACATTAACTCTCCTCCACGACCTGGCGGCATGAGATTGACCTCGTCACTCAGACTTATTTTTAGTACACTCACCTTACGACCGCACGAGTGACAGCATAATTGGAGGAAATGACATGCCCACCTATC
Organism: Anaerolineae bacterium; assembly: GCA_038324715.1. Lineage (GTDB taxonomy): Bacteria > Chloroflexota > Anaerolineae > Caldilineales > Caldilineaceae > QEUY01. Next base: position 6,121 of record JBBQIG010000114.1, read on the forward strand.
GCGCAGGTCTCGTGGGTTGTGGACGGATCGGAACCCTGTGGGAGACCGATCCCCCGACACCCGTAACCCATGCCGGTGCGTTGGCTGTGCTACCAGCGACCGAACTAATGGCGGGTGCCAGTCGTGGCAGCGAACACCTGAATGCATTTGGCAAGCAATGGGGAATTGATGCCCTCTACCTGGACTATCAGGAGATGTTGGCAAAGGAGAAGTTGGACATTGTTTGCATTGCCACCCATCCAGGGCTTCATCGGCCCATCGTCGAGGCAGCCGTGGCGGCAGGGGCCAAAGGTATCTTCTGTGAAAAGCCGCTCGCCTTGAGCTTGGTTGACGCCGATGCCATTGTGGCAACCTGCCGCAGGGCCAACTGTGTGCTGTCAGTCAACCATTCGCGACGCTGGGACTCAGCGCACCGCAAAGCCAAAGCGTTGGTTGATGCCGGTGCAATCGGCAAAGTAGTTGCGCTCTTTGGCATCTGCCAGGGTGTCAAACCCTTTCCCGCATGGGTAGCAGATGAGGAAGGCCCATTGCTCCACGACGCCGTTCACCTCTTCGACCTCTTTCGCCTCTTTGGCGGCGAACCACAATCCGTTGTAGGTACGGCATTGCGCCGCCAGCAGCCTTTCCCTGTCGAGGACGAGAGCCACTCGCTCTTCGAGTTTGACTCTGGCCTCAGCGCAGTGGCAATCGTCAATGAACGTACACGCTACCACCGTTTTGAGCTTCAAATCCAAGGCACAGACGGCGTCATTGTGCTCTCTGGCGCGGGCAACCAACTATTTCGGGGAGAAGATCGCACGGATCGGATCAACGAAGTTGACCCGCGCATTGAATGGTGGGAACTTGAAGCGGAACCCTTTCCCCCCGTGCCCCCTACCAGCACAGTGTTGGATGCGGTGGCTGAACTGGTGCAATGTATCGAAACTGGTGTCACACCCAGTTCCTCTGGCGAGGATGGCATTGCCTCTCTAGAGATGGTCATGGGCTTCTATGAGTCACAGCTTCAAGGTAACCATCCAGTGACTTTTCCCCTAGCCGCGCGCGACTCCGCACTCTATCGCCTGCGCGACCTGGGATATTACGCCTAACATCAAAGCTATGGTCTAATTCGGAATATCTGGTAGTATTCAGTGAATCATTCTCCCCAAAACAAACGCATAAACGTACGATAGGAGCATAGAATGGGCCAGCGATTAGAGGGTAAGGTTGCCATCATTACAGGCGGCGCGAGTGGCATGGGGCGCGCCCAATCCAAACTCTTTGCCGCCGAAGGAGCCGCAGTCTGCGTAGCCGATATCGATCAAGAGGCTGGGCCGCAAGTTGCAGCTGAGATCGTCGAAGCAGGTGGGCGTGCAATCTTCACACCCCTAGATGTGACCAGTGCCACCAACTGGGCCGAAGCCGTAGCCGCGGCAGAAGAGCATTTCGGCAAGTTGACCACCCTCTCCAACATCGCTGGGGCCAACTATCGCGTCTCATTTGATGAACAGACCGAAGAGATGTGGCGTACAATCCTAGAAGTCAGCTTGACAGGCGCATTTTTGGGCATCAAGGCATGCGTACTTGCCATGCGACGGGCAGGCACTGGCTCCATTGTCAACATCGGCTCCATCGCCACCAGCCGTTCTGGAACAAACCCTGGCTATGCCACCAGCAAAGTCGGCATTTTGGGCTTGACGCGGGCAACAGCCAGCGCCTATGCTGGCGATAATATCCGCTGCAACTTGGTCTCACCAGGTCACGTGGACACGCCCTTCATCCGCAGAAGCACCACCTACAGCCCCAATGATTGGTCAACCAGCATCGAGAATCCAGACAACCTCAATCGCAGAGTTGAAAGAACCCCCATGGGTCGCCTGGTGCAGCCGGAAGAGATCGCCTATGCCTTCCTCTTCCTCCTCTCTGACGAAGCTGGCATGATTACGGGAGCGAACCTCAAAGTAGACGGTGGTGCTAGCCTCTAATCGTAGGGGAGCATAGCGTGGGAAGAACGTTGGTTGGAATACTCGCAGACACACATGGGCTGATCCGGCAGGAAGCAATCGACGCGCTCAAAGGCTGCGACTTGATTCTCCATGCCGGTGATGTCGGCAAGCCAGAGGTGCTTGTGGCGCTAGAGCAAATTGCGCCACTCACCGCCATCCGTGGCAATGTGGATCATGGCGCTTGGGCGGAGAGCCTTCCAGCCCAAACCACTGTAGAGATCGAGGGCGTACGGCTGCATCTGATCCACGATGTGAACGATCTAGCAATAGACCCCGTAGCAAATGGCTTTAGTGCGGTCATCAGCGGGCACTCACACCGGCCTTCGCTCAAAATCCGCGATGGTGTGCATCTAATCAACCCTGGAAGCGCTGGCCCCCGGCGCTTCCGTCTGCCTATCAGCGTAGCCCTGCTTGTTGTAGAAGAGGGATTGCTGCACCCCACGCTGGTTGAACTGCAAATCCCGACGTGACAGACTATCTAGATTCTGGGATTTAGCTTCAGAGGATGGATAGATGGCTAAATCGACAAGAACAAACAATCGAAGGATTTAGAGGACTATCGGGATACTAAGACCGTGTAACTCTTGATCAGCCCACTCTTGGCTGTAGCGGTGCGGCTTGTACTCTTCAAGCCAGTCAATTCGCGCACATACGAGCCGATTCCGGTATTGACAGTTGGCTCACCAAAATCCTTGACTAGCTTCTCATAATAGGCCAGCCGATCCCGACGCCTTTCGATATTGAGAAAGACTTGGTCGATCACATCGGCTGTCCAGGGTTGGCGCATTCCCTTCAACACCTCCGCTACAAACTCGCGGATCTCCGTTGTGTTACGGCTGCTGTTGCGCTGTTCATCGTCTGAAACATCTATATCGTCAGCACTAAGCCCTTCTTCCTCCTGCATCCGCTCCAAAATACGCGCTTGCAGTGCAATGTCAGAGTCGATTATGCGCCCATCCTTATACTCAATTTTCATCATTCCCCCAGTAACAGAGAGGACTTCATACTCACCATCGCGGTTGCGATAGTGCTGACCCACCTTAAATGCAAATGGCATATCTTGCTCCTCCACGTCACAAGTACAGAGGCAGCGGTGGAGGCTAACCGCTCTGTTACAGTGGCTGTGGCTTTCTGTCTAGACTATAACGCAATCGTGATAAATTCATCAGTCGCAGATGCAAACATTTCCCTCCAGAGTGTCAACACCAATACAAGCATTGTATACCAACAACTGAATATGACTCTTCTCACTTACTCGTTGCTGACGAATGACAACATTACCAAAGCACTTGGACCATCTCCAGAAAAGGCATTTGACGCGCCCCACCCGCATGATCGACTATCGATCATGCGGGTGGGGTTCTGCATTCTCCCGCATCCAATTTTCTTTTCCGATGGGGAGGAGTGAAGCCAAATGAATGCTCAGCCCCTCCTGATAACGCCAGAATTAGTGATGATAGTCGTGACCGTGACCAAAGGCAGATTCCACAGATTCTGGCATCAGGCCATACTCGGATGGCATATCCAGTGTGGCAAGAACCTCACCTGTATAGACATCCACCACCGTCAGCAAGCCAGAATTGAGTCCATCTAGGTTGAGCAGATTATTCTGTGCCACCACAACCTCACGACCAGATTCGGTCTCGAAGAAGGTCATGTGGTGAGCGCCTGCTCCGGCTGGCAACTGACGATCCAGAGTTAACTCGGGTAGATTCTCCAATGAGTAGACATTGATCACACCAGGCGTGGCAAAGCTGACATAGAGTTCGAGTTCGCCTTGATTGCTCTCGTGAATGTAGAACTCCAATGCCCAACCCAAACTCATATCGTCACCTTCCACTACTTTGGTGAACTCATCAAAAATACCTGTGCCCTCGTTGTACGCAGCAATCCAGATGTCGCCTCCAATCATTGTGTTCACCAGTGCATAGGGAGGCAGGTCATCGCGCAGCATAATCACTTCGACTGGGGAAGAGAACTCTTCCCACGACTCCGAGACCAAGTAAGTCTTGAGCAGTTGGTTCGTCTCCATGTCAATCAGGGTTACGGTATTGCCGACGCCCTTGTTCAACTCATGATGAAGGGTCGAAGTGACCATCAACAATCCCAACTCCTCGTTTGCCGAGATTCCATGAGGCCAGAGAATAAAGGGTTCATCCGCAGGCAACTCACTCGGAACTGGCGCGACAATCGTCTCGATCAGTTGATTGGTTTTGGCATCAAAGACGCCCACCGAACCTCCCTCGTCGCCACCTTGCCCTCCCATGAAAGTAACATAGTAGCGGCTGCCATCTTTGGTGAAGTAGACATCCTCACCGACAAGATTGCCACCTGTATCAATCCCCTTGATCCAACCTATCTTTGGCAATCCATCTTCGCCATTGTCCAACTTGATTTCATAAAGATTCTCCCCGCCCAATGCCGTGGTGTAAAGCCGGTTTTGCTCGTGATTAAAGTAGAGATGGTGAGGCAGCACCCCTGCACCAATCTCCCTGTTTTGCAGAATCTTGCCAAAGCTGTCCGATTCAGGATCCAAGTCCATCAGCAGAACGCCATCTTTACCACCTTCAAGGTTGCGATAGTCCACAAAGACCAGACCCGGATTGACATGAGGATGGGGCGACGAACTGCTAGCACTCACAGGAAGCACCTGGACGACGGCAAGTGCGACAAGTAGGATCAACAGAGTCAAAGTCGAAATTGCACGGGTAGAAACTGCATGGTTGGTGTAGAAAAATGTACGCATGATTTGTGGCCAAGCCAGAAAATAGCTTTTAAAATACCGTATACACTCTTCATAAGTAGCAGATTATAGCT
>JBBQIG010000115.1:0-10908 GCA_038324715.1 Anaerolineae bacterium
GATCCTCAGCGGCTCTGGCGCAAAGTATATTCAAGAGGCAAAGGAGTTGGGCTGCGATCTCTACATTACGGGTGAAACCAGCCATGCCCACTTTTATGAGGCGCTCAATGCTGGTGTTAACGTGATCTATGGGGGGCATTACACAACCGAGATCGTGGGTGTTCAGGCGTTAGGCGCACATCTGCAAGAGCAGTTTGGGTTGGAATTTGAATTTGTGGATCTGCCAACCGGCATGTGAACTTGGTTGATTGCTAACAGATAAGGCGTATTGCGGAATTTAATGATCCAAATATCGTAAGTGGACAAGCGGGTTTATAATCTGCTACTCAAATTATCTGGATCATTATTTCTTTAAAAGCGCCTAAGTTATTTCTATGCGCTAAAGTGACGGGTCAGAGATAGATTTCTGGCTCGTTTATTTTGTGGCTATACCGATCGTGTAGTTGCGTGGATTTTCTATAGATTCCCTGTGGATTTCGCTAGGGAACCAGCCACTTGGCTTAAACGTTGGCAGGGCACGCAATGCTTTGCCTGAAGTTTTTGGTTAGGCTACTTATGGATGCTATAGTTCGAGCCTATGGATGAAGAACAATTGACGACACCTGAAGATAAATCGCACGAGCACAAAAACGTTGAGTCGAAAGACAATGGCCGCGAGATACCAGTGGCCCCTGAAGATTTAGATAGAGAAGCTGCTAGCACAGAGTTACCCTCTATAGAAGGATTAAATACAAACCCCACGCCACTGAATAGCCGTCGTCGCTTTCTGATTGGCGCGGCAAGTGGGTTGGCTGCGGCGGTTGCTGCTGCTTGTGGCAGATCGCGCAGTACACCGACGCCCTCTCCATTGTCGCTGCCATCAGTTACGCCAACGCCAACACAAGTAGGCAAGTCCAGCCTGTTGCCCACGCAATCGGGCTATCGAACGCACTTTCCGTGGGTACACAAAAATGAGCCAGGGATGTTGGCAGCCCAACCAATCATGACGCCGACACCGCCGAAGATCGTGTCCACGTCCACACCGAAGCCACCGCCGCCAACTCCGACACCCGCGGCAACCCCTTTCCCGCCTGGGCCACCGAGCAAGCTGGGGTTGTTTGTGGCGCGTAATCATCCGCAGATTTTTGATCTACTTAAAACAAAAGCTGTTACGGTAGTCAAAACATTGGAGTTGGATGCTAACTTTGTGGCGCAGATCAAACAGACCTCGCCAAATACCAAGGTGATTGGCCGTTTGCCTGATGGTGATTTGTCCGAAGTTTCGCTGGCTACTCTGGACCCAATTAGCGCAGCACATGCCTATGTCGAGCGGCTCTTGCCCTTTGCCGATGATGCACGCCGGCGACCCCACTTTGATGGGTGGGAGACCTATAATGAGCCGGTGGCGGGCAATGCCGATGAGATGAAACGTTGGGCCGATTTTGAGGCAGAACGCACACGCTTATTGGGCGACCGCGGCATTCGTAGTGTGATTGGTAACTTTGGCACAGGTGGGCCGGAACTTGAGATGTGGGAGCACTTCCTGCCCGCGGTTCAAGTTGCCCAGCAATATGATGGGTGGTTGGGGTTGCATGAGTATTCAGCGCCCACGATCTATTATTTGACCACGCGCGATAACATGGGGCGCTACCCAGGTGTTTCTCCCGAGGATAGTGGCTGGTTAACCTTGCGCTATCGCCAGGTCTATAATCAGATCTTGATCCCTCGTGGATTAGCGATTCCGCTGGTCTTTACGGAATTAGGCGTGGACGGGCTGGTTCAAGCAGGTCGACCGGGACCAATGGATGCCAGGGGGTGGCATCACTTCCAAAGCTATTGGGCGGAAAATGGCTTTGGGTTGTGGGGGCCTGGTGCATATGTTGAACAACTGGTCTGGTTTGATGAAGCGATGCGCCAGAACGAGTATGTGATTGGTGGCTGTATCTACGCAATGGCGGGCAGTCAAGATTGGGAGTCTTATGATATCTTGGGCATGGCTGCCCAAGTTTTGGAACAATATTTGAGTGTGCACGCACTTGTGTAGGTACGTTATAGATGCGTTAAACTTGAAGTGCTAAATTCTGAGCTACTTGGGAATTACTAGGGTAAACCCTTGACAGAAATTCATGCAGGTTTGGCGAACACGGCTGTTCTGTTTGTTGCGGCGTTGGGAATTTGGGCGTTGGTGTTGCGTTTTATGAGCCGCCCCTTGAATAGCGCATGGTTTGGCGCGGCTATGGTGGGTGAAATCTTAATCATTGTTGAGGGGGCGTTAGGAGGGCTGCTCTACTTGCAGGGAGCAGACGCGGCGTTGCCCCGACCCTTTATGCACATCCTTTATGGCGTGGTAGCCGTGATCACGCTGCCCGCCGCCCAAAGCTACTTTGGGCATCTAGAGGATGAGAAGATCAAGACATTGGCAATGGCGGCTGCCTGCTTTTTCTTGTGGGGTATCTTGCTGCGTGCGTCCTACGTTGCTGAGGTTGCAGGACCTGCTTTTTAACTCTTCTACCCATGCCCTGTATCCATGAGAGAAGTCATCCATGTCTACCTCTCCATCTGAAAGTAGCCACGAGACACCAACCGATGTGGTGCTGGATACAAATGTCTTTGTTGCCGCTGGGTTTAATTCGGGTAGCCATGCGGCGCGCATCCTCAATGCCGTCAGGGGTGGTCAGCTACGTATGGTGTGGAATGAGGATACGCGCCGCGAGATCCTCTATATTCTGCGTCGCATCCCTCCCCTCCGCAAGGAGCGCGTAGACGACCTCTTCCGTCAGGAAGATCAATTTACCGGCTCCACCTATCCAGAGAATTTCGAACTTATTCCAGACCCCGATGATCGCAAGTTTGCCGCCCTTGCCCATGCTGCGGATGCAATTCTCATCTCGCGTGACGAGCATCTCCTCGAGTATCGCCAGCAACTAGATGTCACCGTCCTTACTGCCAGCGAATATTGGAGCCACTATCAAGAGAGAAAAGAGGAGGGAAAAGAGTAAGAGTCGCGTATTTGTCCGCACATCAATTTTTCTCCATGCCGACATACTTTCAAGGCGTACATCGCCAACTGTAACCGGCAGATATAGACATTGGCGATGGTACTCGTTCTAAGAATGGCTTTTTAGAATGCTTTTTAAGATCATTTTAAGCAAATTTGTGTAAGATTAATGCTGTGAAGTTGCTTCAATGGACAGGATGGCCTGCCATTGCGCTGGCGGTTTGTTGTGCTCTGCGGCTTGCTGCTACAATAAAGATAGCTTTAGCAGCTTGTTGAAGAGCCTTTTTTGTACCTGTTCAAGTGTATGGTTTTGGTTCGTCGTTGTAGTGTTATACGTTCACAACTATCTGACGTATGTCCAAACAGGTTCTCGTCCTGAATGCGAGCTATGAGCCACTGAGCTTGGTCTCGGTGCGGCGTGCCATTGTGTTGCTTTTACGCGAGAAAGCAGAACTACTGGAGGCTACGCAGCAGATGCTGCATAGTAGCCATCACGTTATGCATGAGCCGAGGGTGATTCGGATGGTGCACTATGTGCGCCTGCCACATCGCAAAGTGCCTTCCACGCGAACTGCCGTGATGCTGCGCGACGCCTATACTTGCCAATATTGTGCGGAGACTCCTGGGCGGCAGTTTCTGACTGTCGATCATATCATTCCGCGCAGTCGCGGCGGTAGCCATGAGTGGGATAATCTGGTCACGGCGTGTATGCGCTGCAACCAAAAGAAGGGGTCGCTAACGCCTGAAGAAGCAATGATGCAGCTCATTCGTAAGCCCTTTGAGCCGAGTTATGTCGCTTTGGTGCTGTTGAGTAACCCGGTTGCTGCACAACGGTGGGAGCACTTGATGGATTTAACTCGCGAACAGGCTAAAAGCAATTTTGTGCCAAATTAATCAATCCTTACATAGAGCGCCACTCTCTAGGCGGAGCGATGCGTATGACCACTCATGATGCCCGCAAAGAGACGATTGACTCTATCTTGCGGCGTATTGCGGATCTTAACGAGCAATCGTTAACCCAGCTTGCCCAATATATCTCCTATCTAAAGTGGCAGGAGGAGTTGTGGCATAGCCTTTTGGATGAGGAAGCCCAACCCGGTCCCAACCAAGCGTTGATCTGGCAATATGACTTTCTAGAGGGCTTCCCTGCCGCGCGCAAGGTCTCGACGCGCTCCCCAGACCTGATGGAAATTAAGGTTGGCTTGGCCGCGTGTGGCATGGTGCAACAAATGGCGCTGTGGGAACACCCACCCGTCATCGGCAGCGCCGTCTGTGAATATCAACTACATGTGCCACTTGAAGTGGATAGCTTGCGTTTGCGTTTCGCTGTGGGCATTCGTGACGGCGCAATGATGGAAGGTGACAACTGGTGCGCGTTTCGCATCTATGTCAATGGCGTGCGTTTGTGGAGTACTACCAAGCAGCGCAGCGAATGGGAACGCTGTATGATTGATGTGCCCAGCTTGGGCGGGCAAGACATTGTGGTGCAATTTGTGACGGATGGGCTGGGGGACAATCGTTGGAATTGGGCGGTTTGGGCCGAGCCGCAATTGCTTGGATATGGCGAGCAGAAAGTCAAACGCACAGCCAAAAGTAAGAGCGCCTAAGCCCCACTTGCTGCGCCTTGTCCTGATCTTCATCCAATAAATCTTCACATTAGCCCTCTTTTATTCTTCTTGTTTTTTTAATCTAAGATCACAAGTGAGCCTGCACCTATGCCACAATCTTCCGCGTTTTCTGGCATGCATCCTGGCGATGCCGGTGGTAACGAATCTTTTCCCTTTGGTCAGCCGATTGTCTGGCAAGCCGATGCTGCGCTTCAGCAAAAGAGCAATCTTCAGGTGTTCATGGATCGCCACGGCATTGCTGATTATGCTGCCCTTTATGCACGCTCCATTGAGGATGTAGCTTGGTTTTGGGATGCTGTCATGGAGGATCTGGGCATTGAGTTCTATAAGCCCTATTCAACCATTCTCGACTTGTCGGAGGGTGTGGAGTTTCCGCGCTGGTGTGTGGATGGCGAAATGAATATCGTCCACAACTGTTTGGACAAGTGGCAAGCAACCCCTGTACGTGATCGCGTGGCGTTCCGTTATGAGGGCGAAGAAGGCATTACCCTCACCTACACTTATGCGGAATTGCACCAAGAGGTCTGCCGCTGTGCCAATGCGTTGCGCTCTTTGGGGTTGGGCAAGGGGGATGCTGTGGGTCTTTATATGCCCATGTGTCCTGAGTTGGCGATTGCGCTGTTGGCAGTGGTGAAGATTGGTGGGATTATCCTGCCCCTCTTTAGTGGCTATGGACATAGCGCGATTGTTTCGCGCTTAGTCGATGGTGGCGCAAAGGCACTCTTCACCACAGATGGTCAGTGGCGGCGGGGGCAAGCAGTCGCCATGAAGCCTGTGGTGGATCTGTCGGCTGCGGACGTGCCTACATTGCGCCATGTGATTGTGACGCGCCGGATGGGGTTGGACGATGTGCCGTGGACGCCTGGTCGCGACCACTGGTGGCATGAACTCGTCTCTCCACAATCATCTGAGGCTGAGACTGAGCGTACCAGTGCCGAAGATGTGCTCATGGTCATTTACACCAGTGGCACAACGGGCAGACCCAAAGGCGCAGTGCATACCCACTGTGGCTTTCCCATTAAGAACGCGCAAGATATGCGCCATGCAATGGACTTACAGGCTGGGGACATTCTCTATTGGCTGACGGATATGGGCTGGATGATGGGGCCGTGGGTCGTCTTTGGGTCATTGCTCAATGGCGCGACCATGCTCTTTTATGACGGAGGGCCAGATTATCCTGATGTTGACCGGCTATGGGCATTGATCGAGCGTCATCGCGTCACCCACTTTGGCGTCTCACCCACGTTGATCCGCACCCTCAAGCGCTTTGGTGCGGAACCCGTAGAGCGCCACGATCTCTCCACGCTGCGTATGGTTGGCTCAACGGGTAGCCCGTGGGATCCGGAATCCTGGTCGTGGCTCTTTAAGACTGTATTGCATGAAAGCAAACCCATTATCAACTATTCGGGGGGCACGGAAATTAGCGGGGGGATTATCGCCGGGTCGTTCTTTCACCCTGCGAAAGCCTGTGCATTTGGTGGGCCTGTGCTGGGGATGGATGTGGATGTGGTGGATGAGCAAGGAAATTCAGTGCGCGGCGCAGTCGGTGAGTTGGTGATCCGCCAGCCGTGGATCGGCATGACGCGCGGATTCTGGGGTGATCGCCAGCGTTATTTAGAGACTTACTGGAGCCGAATTCCAGGGCTGTGGGTGCATGGTGATTTTGCTGCTATTGATGACGATGGGTTGTGGTATATCCTGGGGCGCAGTGACGATACAATCAAGGTGGCGGGCAAGCGATTGGGGCCTGCCGAAGTGGAAGCCATTATCAACGCGCATGAGTCTGTCACGGAGTCGGCGGCGATTGGGGTGCCACATCCGATTAAAGACCAAGAGGTGGTACTCTTTTGTGTGCTCAAGCCTGGGCTGCTTGGTGACGATGCATTGCGTGGGGAACTGCTGGATTTGGTGACGCAAGAGTTGGGCAAGCCTCTGCGCCCGCGCGATGTGCGCTTTGTGCCGACTTTGCCCAAGACGCGCAGTGCCAAGGTGATGCACCGTGTCATCCGTGCCGCTTATCTGGATCAACCGCTGGGCGATTTAAGCAGCATTGAAGACCCCCAGACCATTGAGTCGATCCGTCAATCACGATGAAGCATCACTGGCCCAGCCATATAATCGTATTGCTATTGAACCATACGGGTATATAATGAATCCGCGTCAGAGTCAACCTGAATTTGAATGGGATGCGGAGAAAGATTTACAGAATCAAGCTAAGCACGGAGTTTCTTTCGTTTCTGCACGTCGTGCCTTTGAAGATCCCGATCGCATCATTTATGAAGACCTTAACCATCATACAAAGACAGAGAATCGTTAGTTCTGTGTTGGCATGGTTGATGGCATGGTTATGACAGTTCGGTTCACTTTGCGCGAACGTCGGATTCGGATTATCGGTGCTGGTTACTGGCGAAAGGAGCGAAAGCTTTATGAAGAAAGAAAATGGCAAGATCGTTGATGGGACATTAGGGCCTATGCGCGAGGTGGAAGACTTTCTACCTTCACCCGCAGAATTAGCGCAAGCAGGAGAAGTGGTCAAGGTCACAATCGGTTTATCAAGCGACAGTATTGAATTTTTTAAAGAACAGGCTAAGCAACATAATACTTCCTATCAGCGCATGATTCGCCGTTTGCTGGACGAGTATGTTGCGCAGGTGCGTGCTACAGGGAATGCAAAACAGCGCGTATAAGTAGAAGTCACTCTCTATGACAACATGTTGATCTTCTCTCGAGACAAAGACCAACCCACGGCAGATCACTCATTGGAATTTATTTGCGGAACGTATGCGACGAGCAACTAAACAAGTTGGGGTAATTCTTAACAGATTTCAAATTTTTGGCAGCGATTTATTGGGCGCTGGAAGTGAGTCGCGGGTCTATGCGCTGGGTAGGGAGCAGATTTTACGCATCTACAACGCCAACGTGGGCTGGGACTATGTTGAGCGGCGTCGCGCCCTCTATGATGAGTTGGCGAAGCACGATCTCCCTGTTGCATTGCCAGAACTACTTTCGGTCAATTCATGGGTTGGGCATGTCTATACCGTGGAAAAGCGGATGCCGGGGCAGGACTTTAGCAAGGTGCTGCCAGAATTGCCCGGGGAAGATCGCGCGAAGGCGTTGACGAGCTATCTGGATGTTGCCGCGCACCTGGGGACTGTGCATTTTCCCGAACGGCCTTATGGTGGATTGCTGCTCTCTGATAACGCTGTTCATCGCGAACGTTGGCGTGACTATTTGTTGGTGAAAATGCAGGATGCACTTGCGGAAAGCCGCGCTGATTTAGAGCAGGATGTGCCTGAGCTGGACGCGGTGGTGGCGGCAATCTATGCACGGTTGGCGCTTTTTGATGACTATCAGGGCAAAAGCTTGGTACACGGTGACTATTTCCCTGCCAATGTATTTATTGATGTGTCACACAAGATTTGCGGGGTGGGTGATTTCGGCTATACCACTGTGGTCGGTGATGCGCGCATGGACTTGGCAGGCGCACTGATCTTCCTGGAAGTGCTGGACGACTACCTTCCCGATGATTCGATCTTCATGCACCAACTCTTGATCGAGCGGTGGGGAGAAGAATTGCTCGAGGTGGTTGAGTTCTACCGCCTTTACTACTCGATCTTTTTTTCTGGCTGCAAAGCCGACGACCCTGCTACTTATGCGTGGTGCATTGGCAATTTGCGCGCAGTCTCACAGGGAGGGATTTAGACGTTTTGCTATGAACTATTTTACCGACGAAAAGATGCTGATCGAAGCCGATAACAATGTCCTCGTCTTGACGACGCATCGCGTGCGCTATGATGCAATCGGCAAGGGCAGTGGATGGGCGGATCGAACAGAGTTGGTCAGCATTATGCTCGAAGAACTATCCTCCTGTGCCATCACTCGCACAAGCTATCCCATCTTGCTCTTGTTGGCATTGGCTGGTTTAGTACTGGCGATTCTGGTGGAAGGCGGATCGATTGTGGGTATTGCCCTTGCTGTACTCTTTGCCGGAGGCTTCTTTTTGTCACAGAGGCAGGTGCTGCTGCTTACTTCCTCTGGTGGAGACAAGATTCAAATTAATACGGCAAACATGAGTTTGCAAGCGGTGCGCGAATTTGTGGACGAAATCGAAAGCGCCAAGAATCGACGGTTTATAGAGTAATTCAAGTCCTATTGCTTTGCTTTGCCTCGAATTGAAAGCTTGAAATCAAAAGATTGAGCGATAGCAAGTTTAGAATTGGAAGTTTGATGAGTGACGTGTTGAAGGTTATGCTGTGAATCTTTTAATTATTGAGAATCTCGCCAAGCAATTGGGCGAGCGTCCCCTGTTTGAAGGGGCAAATTTGACGATTAACGAAGGCGACCGTATTGGGCTGATTGGCATTAACGGCAGCGGCAAGAGTACGTTGTTGCGGCTGGTTGCGGGGTTGGAAGGAGCCGACGCGGGTAACGTCCAGTTTATGGGGGGAATTAAGGTTGAGTATCTCTCGCAAGAGCCAGAGCTAAAGGACGAACTGACAGTTCTGGAGACCATCTTTGCCAGTGATTCGCCCCAGATGCAACTTTTGGCTGCGTATGAGGATGCCAGTAGCGCACTGCAAACGGAGCCACACAATCCAGGCTATCAGGCGCGCTTAGCCGAGGTGAGCGCTGAGATGGATCGCACAGGTGGCTGGACTGCGGAAGCGAATGCGAAGGCGATTTTAACCCAGTTGGGAATTCCTCACTTCCGTACCCAGGTTGGCACGCTCAGTGGTGGTCAACGCAAACGGGTGGCGTTGGCGCGCGCTTTAATTGACCGCGCGGATCTGTTGATCTTGGATGAGCCTACCAATCACATTGACGCTGATACTGTGGCATGGCTGGAAGGATATTTGAGTTCGACCCCCGGCGCGTTGTTGATGGTGACGCATGATCGCTATTTCTTGGATCGGGTCGTGAATCGCATTGTGGAACTGGATCGCCGCCAGTTGGTGAGCTATAGCGGCAACTATACCCGCTATTTAGAGGAACGCGCCTCGCGCAATCTATCGCTGGCGGAAGCGGATCAGAAACGTCGTAAGTTGATCGCCCGTGAACTGGAATGGGCGCGCCGCGCACCCTCCGCGCGCGGCACAAAGCAAAAGGCGCGCAAGCAGCGGGTTGAAGAACTTTTGCTAATCCGCCATGATAGCGGCGAAGAGAAGGTAGCGTTGGCGTTGGCTGGGCGACGGCTTGGTCGCCAAGTGCTAACCGCAAAGGGTCTCACCAAGTCGTATGAGGGCAAGCAAGTCCTTGATGGCGTTGACCTGGTGCTGGAACCAGGTGACCGTATTGGTATTCTTGCGCCTAACGGTGCAGGCAAGAGCACGCTACTGGATCTGTTGACTGGACGTAGCGAAGCCGATTCGGGCACAATTCAGTGGGGCGATACAGTGCAGATTGGCTATTATGACCAGCGCAGTGCTGATCTGGACGAGCAACAGCGCATTGTTGAATTCATTAACAACGAAGCACCCTTGATTTTGACCAAAGAGGGCGAACGCGTAGATGCCGCGCAGATGCTGGAGTGGTTTCTCTTTCCACGCGCGATGCAGTATGGACGTATTTCCAGCCTCAGCGGTGGCGAGCGACGGCGGCTCTATCTCTTGCGTACCCTCATCCACCAGCCCAACGTGCTGCTGCTGGATGAGCCTACCAACGATCTCGATATTCAGACACTGACGGTTTTGGAGGAATTTCTCGATCACTTTAATGGCTGTCTGCTTGTCGTGAGCCATGATCGCTATTTTCTGGATCGGACAGTGGATTTCCTGATAGCATTGGAAGATGGCAAACTCGGCCCGCGCTATCCAACGCCCTACAGTACCTTTGAGCGGCTGCGTCAAGAAGAACAAATGGCTGATTTGCCACCCGCAACAGAAGTTGCAACACCTGCGCGCAGCGCGCGAGCGGATGCGCCGCGCAAGCTGACATGGAAAGAGCAACGTGAATATGAAGGATTAGAAGCACGCATTGCTGAATTAGAGCAAGCAAAGCTTGATCTGGCGGAAGCAATGAACAGTTGTGGAGATGATTATTTGCGCTTGCAATCGTTGGCAGAACAAGCAGATGCTACCAATGAGGAGTTGGAACGTGCGCTGGAACGCTGGTTTGAACTGGCAGAGTTTGTTCAGTAGTGTTGATTTGCAATTCAACCTGTGTAAATATGTCGAAATTGCAAGCGAATAGGGTGGTGCAAATTTATTTGCTGCAGGTGCTGCTAGTGTCAAATCGAACTTGTACGATGATCTGGGGCATGGTATAGTAAACACATTCATTTGACAGCTTTTTGACTGTTTATCT
>JBBQIG010000116.1:0-10861 GCA_038324715.1 Anaerolineae bacterium
CTATATGCTTTGCCAAAAACGCTTGCAGGATTGTTCCTACCTTGCGCGCTTGGCGGAATATCAACGAATGCGCCTGATTCGGAATCAAATGTAGCTCACTGTTGGGAAGCGCTGCATGCATCTGTTCGGCAATCGCTACTGGAAAAATTTCATCCTCCACACCATGAATAATGCAGACAGGCAATTCCCAGGTAGCTAAGCTCTCAAGCGATAAATCGATCGACGTTTCAGGCGTCAGTGCGCGATATCCTGGCAGCAGCACCCGATCAAAATAGCCCTCACCTTGATAGGGATCATGAAGTTTGGCTGTCACCTCTAGCCAATTTCCGCCAGCACGATAAGCCTCTGGGCGAATGTCAATGGCAAGTCCGGTGGTGGCAGGATTGATGCTATAGGCACTGCTCACCAATGTCATTGTGAGCACATCCAAGAGTTCCTCGGCAACAATCCATTCGGCAAATGTCCCCCCCGCGCTGCACCCTGCCACATGCACGCGAAAGAGATCCAATGATTGCACCAGATCGGCAATTTGCATTGCCATTGCCCGGTGGTCAAAACCCGGGGGATAACCACTTGAACGCCCATGCCCTGGCAGGTCGGGCAGGATGACGCGATATTCCTTTGCCAATTCATCGGCAATGCTGCCCCAAGCAGTGCGCCCTGTGCTCATAAAATTATGAAGCAACAGGACGGTTGCCGCCGAGGATGCAGGGCCGTTATCTTCATAGAAGAGAAGACCCGTAGAAGTCTTAAACTCAGGCATCGGCAGGTGTATGCTCAGTGGGTTCGGGGGCAGGAGTCACCGGCATGCTGCTACTCGCTGTGGGCTTTCCAGTTTTAGAGATGGTCGCACCCATCACCTGAAAGACCTCAGTAATATCTTCCAGCGTGAGTAACCCCACGAATTCATGTTGATTCTTCACAGCCACAACCCTTGCACCATTGCCTGCCATCGTCTCCCAAACTTCCGACAAATTGGTAGTGGGTGACACAACAGGAATCTCTTCGGCAGGCACCATCACATCGGTAATCCGTGTCTCTGGGCCTACCTCTGCGAGGGCCCGGATCAGCCGCGGGCGAGTGAGAACACCCACAAACCTGCTCCCCAAATCCAACACTGGATAATCTGCTTGATAGCTGCTCATAATCAACTCAACAGCACGGCTCAAGCGCTCGGTAGAGTAGAGATTCACCGCAGTATGCGTCAACGCTTGGGCAGCCGTAAAATGTCTGAGTACAGCACGGCTTTCCACCGCTTCTCGCTCTGCGCCACCCCCCACATAGACAAAGAAGGCAATCAACATCATCAAGATATTGCCAGTAACAAGTCCGAAAACGGCAAATATCACCGCCATCAAACGCCCCACCAGCACAGCGATGTTGGTGGCACGCACATAGGACATTGTCATTGCCAAAAGCGCACGCAAAATACGCCCCCCATCCATCGGGAAGGCAGGCAGCAAATTAAAGAGCCCCAAAAGAATATTCGTGATAAAGAGGTAGCTGACCAATCCGGTAAGACTTGGTTGCTGCATGGTCTGCAAGATTGCGCTAGCAAAATTCGATGGATAAGCGCCAAACCGCATAGACAGGAGCAGCAGCGTAAAAGGCAACAGCAACAAGGCAATTACGAAGTTCACCAATGGCCCCGCCACGGTAATCAACAATTCCTGCATGGGCTTGTCGGGCATTCTTTCCAAGCTGGCAACACCCCCAATTGGCAATAGGGTAATGTGTTGTACCCCCACCCCAAAGCGTTTGGCGGTCAGTGCATGCCCAAACTCATGCAGCGTAACACAGAGAAAGAGCAAGAGAATGACCAACATGCCATAGAGCGCGCCAGCCAACGGCCCAGCCGGGTTGTCGCGATAGATATACGCACCAAAAGCCAGTGCCAAAACAAATGACCAATGTACACGTACGTCAATCCCAGAAATTCGAAATAAGACCAAAGATGTACCCACGATAACTCCTTACTCATTCCTGTCTTAGTCCCATAGGGGTCAGTCCCATCTGGGATCATCGCTTACCATTTGGCAGGTCACTGCTTAGGCGTTGTCACCTGCACATGGATCACATACACGCATCTACAGATAAGTATGACAACTTACGCAAGCATTTTCTGTGAGCCTCGTTGATATTGCACATCAGTCTATTGCACATCTTATTCTATTACACAGTGCTACATATCTATACAGTGGCTACACATCGGCTAATATCGGCGGTGGGCCTTCTGGATTACAGGCAAGGCAGGGACAGCTTGTACGCAGCGCCGAAAAAGCATAAATGCCGGTTGCATGTCCATCTGCCCATGTAAAGCGCACGGCATAATGTCCAACCAACTCTGCTCCCACAACTTCACTACTCGGCAGAGGGCCTGACATCAATTTTAACTCGTCGCTGTTCGTTGCCGCAGCGCGCCGTTCCTCGCGACAAGTGGCACAAGGACAGTGACTGCGTAGCCAGCGCAATGGATAGAGGCTGGCATGACCATCTTGCCAGGTTACTTTTAATGACCCAGCCGCGCGGTCAACTGTAATATCTTTAGGACGATCTGGATTGATTGATTCTGACATTGCTTCTAATCTATATTTCTAGCTATACGAAAACTACACAAAAATGTAAGGAGCAGACCTATGCAGGTGGTGTAGGTGGTGTAGGTGATGTAGGTGATGTAGGTGATGAACCATTGCTGCTTGACTTTGTGGCGTTTGAATCTTGTGCCATCATGCCACGAAAGAGTTCAATGGGCAGCGGGAAGATGATGGTGCTGTTTTGCTCGGTGGCGATATCACTCAGGGTTTGCAGATAGCGCAATTGCAACGCACCTGCTTCCGATGCCATGATACGCGCAGCCGCCGCCAATTGCTCGGATGCCTGTAACTCACCCTCGGCATGGATCACCTTGGCACGCTTCTCACGCTCGGCTTCAGCCTGACGCGCCATTGCACGCTGCATAGTCTGTGGCAGTTCCAAGTCTTTAATCTCGACAATGCTCACTTTAACGCCCCAAGGCTCGGTCTGCTCATCAATAATCTGCTGAAGCTGGCGGTTAATTTGGTCACGCTGAGAAAGCAGCTCGTCCAATTCACTTTGGCCCAACACAGAACGCAAGGTAGTCTGCGCAATCTGCCCAGTCGCCAACAGGTAGTTGGCGACATTCACCACCGCAGCCACCGGGTCGAGCACGCGGAAATAGCAGACCGCGTTGACCTTTACAGTCACATTGTCGCGGGTAATGGCTTCTTGGGTCGGCACATCCATAGTGATTGTACGCATATCCACGCGGTTCATCTGATCAATAAAGGGAATAATCACAAAGAGTCCAGGCCCTTTGGCAGCTTGCACACGTCCCAAGCGAAAAATCACACCCCTTTCATACTCTGGCACAATCTGAACTGCCGCCCGCACAAGAATCAGAATGACGGCAAGAATAACGATCAGATTGATCAAGCTGCTAAATTCCATTTAAATCTCCTTGGCTGGGAAAGCACATTCTTTGAAAGTAGGCGTGCTATAGGCAACCTTAATCATTATACTCCCAGGGCAGGAGGTGGGCAACCGTTTACGCGCTCACGCAGCAATTCCAAATATGACCACAGTTTCAAAAGTGGTGGGTTAGAATCCCGCAGATCCGGTACGAAAAACGCCTTTTGAACTTGGATTCTGGCGATAATTCATATTGGATTCAGGGTTCCCATAATTGCTGCACGCAAAAAGGTGCCATATTTGGAATTCCTGGCGCTCACGTGGTTGACATTCGTTGACATTCGATGCCAATATCATACCTTTTCTCTCTATTGCCCACTTTCATACTCACCAGCTTGGCAAAGGGCGCAATCATGCGATAATAACTTGCTATGGCCTCACGTCACTTTTCTCCACGTCTTTCTTCCCTGCGATCCCCTTCCCCAAAAACAATCCAAAAAACATGGAGTGCCCTGCTCTACACATGCCTCATTCTTGCTGCCACACTCTACGTCTTTCGCATCGCCGTCACCACTCCCTTTGACGTGCATCCCGACGAAGTAAATCACGCCGATGCTTATTGCTATTATGAAAGCCACTGGTGGCCCCCACCCCTCAATGCCGATGGATTGCGTTATAGCCCATATGGGATGAGCCGGTTGCATGAAGAAGAGGTTGTCTACGTAATTTTTGGTAAGGTGGCGCTGCTGCTTCGTCCACTGGTCGAGCCATTCTTTCACACAGAACTTGCGCCCGCGGTGAGCGTCCCCAGCACGTCAGCTCGGCTCTTTTTGCCTAGCGTCGCGGCACCGAATTTCTGTTTTGTGGCCTATCACACCTATCGTCTGCTCAACGTTGCCCTGTTGGCGGTAACGCTGGCAATGCTCTTTGGGGTAGCCCTTTGGGGCAAAGGGCTTTTGCGTCGTTGGGCTGCCAGTCTAGGATTGTTGATACTTGCCATTCCACAAGCGGTTTACCTCTATGGATATGCGAATTCTGATGGGTGGGGTCTATCTATTAGTTGCCTGCTCTTGCTGACATCACTCTCCTATGATGATTCGGTGCGTTGGCGTTGGCGCGATGTGCTGTGGTTGGGGCTGCTCACAGGATTGGTGCTACTTTCAAAACGTACCTTTTGGCTGGTGTTGCCACTCGCCTATTTGATTATGGCGATCAAGGGAATCAGTTTCTGGCGTGAGGATCGAGCAGGGCTGATCAAGCGTCTCTTGCTTGTGGGCGCGCTTGCCCTCATCCTGATTGCGCCGATGAAGATCGTCTATCCGCTTTCACAAGGCGACTATCGAGCAGGCATACTTGCCATGCGCGAGCAGCGCGCGCGGGCCGATATACGCCCCAGCAGCAGCACCTATCCAGGCTATCAGCTTGCACCCCAGGGCTATCCTTTTAGCACAGTTTGGGCGGATCCCACCTGGTGGCGTGATTCTTTTATGAGTGCCTATGCTGTTTTTGGCTACTGGTCACATGCAGCACCCTCGTGGACCTATGGTAGCGCGGCGCTGTTGCTTTTGCTCGGAGCAGGCTGTACGGTGGTCGATTTCATGCGCCGGAGCGCAGCCTATTCGCATTTGGCACGCGTGGCACTCTTGGCTGCACCCTTTTTGATCGCAGCGATTCTCATCTCGTCGCTACTTTACTCATGGCTATTCGATTTTCAACCGCAGGGACGGTATCTTTTGCCAGCCATACTGCCACTCGCAATTTTGATGGGAGGCGCAACAGAGGATGAACCGCGGTGGCTTCGCATCGTGCGCGCTCTGATCTGGCTCCTGCTTTTGGTGATTAGCTTTACCACGTTGTGGAACGCACTCTTGAGCACGCCGGCATGGCAACAAGGGTAAGCTAGAGCAGACTTACGTAAAGGGTTAAGCCGGGCGTAACCCCGCTTCAAGCAAGCGCAACAACAGAGGGTTGTGGGTGAAGGGTAACTGTGACATGGTGCGTGCCAACAGATGCGCGCGCTGGGCACTCTCCATATTTCCTGCCACATGCAGCCATACTGCCTGTGCACGCAGGGCAGCAGTCAGCGCAGTCAGCAACTGAACATACTCAGGTCGTTGGGCCAATTCGTGCAGCATCACTGCCGCCACCTCCTGCACGGGTAGCTGTGCCAACGAAGAGCCGACGGCGCCCAATGAATGGAGCAGCAACCTGTTATTGAAGGCCCATCCCTCCATCGCTGGATGCGCCAACAATTCGGTGACAACCCCCTCAAGCTCATCAAGCGGCGGCAGTGGCGTTTCGTCATCCACAAAATAGGCACCCAGCACTGGATCAACTTCAGGCGCAGCAAAATGCCACAGTCGATCGCCATAGAGCCTGTATTCACCTGGCAGCGAACGCAACGGCACAGCAAGCCAATGCGCAATGTGGGCTTGCCACAAAAGCCAACGCCCCACATCAAACGGGATCTCCAACAGCACCGCCGTTTGCCCATTATCGGTGCGTACGGTTGCCAACTGCCCCACAGCATGAGGCGAAGGTAACTGGTCATTGGGCAACATTTCACTGCCGAAGGACTGAAGAACGCCCAGCCGGTGATTGACCACCAACCCCAGCAGCACGCCATCGTATGAACTTCTCACAGGAGCATGCACAAACCAGAGCGAATAGCTCCCCCCAATGTCAGCAGGACTCATCAGTGCGCGCCAACCTTCGGGCGTGGGTGGCGTATAGCGATGCCCTGTAAATTGAAGCTTACGCATCGTACGCGTCACCTGCTCTGCCTGATCCGGCGCGAGCATAAATTGCAGCGTATGCAACGCCTGTAGCGCCAGTGGATTTTCTGCTGCCAGCCGTTCTAGCCGCGGCAAAGCCGTGTTGGCGACCGCAGGCCATTCATCTTGCGAGAGGAGCCGGTAGAAATCAACACGTTTATCGGGTTCCAGCCGCTCCAGCAAATCCAGCACCATCAGCGCAATTTGCTGATTCGTCTGGTGCATTTGATCGATATATTCCAAGAGGATATGGCGATTGCGCGCCCCTTCCTCCACAGCTTCACGCAGACTTTGGAATGCGACTTCGTTGGTCTGGCTGAGGTCATTCAAGATTGCAGGAGAGAGCGTTTCACCCAGAAATCGCTCCAAAATTAACGCTGCGGTCACACGCATTTGCGAGCTGTTGCTGCGGTTGGCTGCAGCGCTACGCAGCAGAGGCACAATCTCATCCGGCGGCAACAACGCCGCAATGTGACCCAGTCCTCCGCGCAATTGGCTGTTTGGTGTATCCAAATGCTTGAGAACCACCGACACCAACAGATCCGCCGGATGCGCGCGCACCAATTGGCGGACGCGATCCAATAACTCGGCCTCATTTTGGGTTTGGGCCAAATCGGCAAGTTCTTGTGTTAACTGGCGACGCTGTTGAAATGAGTGAATAATCTTGTCTGACATGATGAGATTCTATCATGAAAAGTGCGATGCGGACAAAGCTAGTGAGCATTAGCACATATGGTCGAAAAAATGAGAAAAAGTTGCCATTGCCCCCCGCTCTATGGTACAATATCCATTGCGATTTGCCCCACTTTTTGGGCCTACAGGTTGAATTAGGAGAAACATGACGCAGGCGCTTTACCGCCGTTGGCGCAGCCAAAACTTCGATGAGGTTGTAGGCCAGGAGCATATAACCCAAACCCTGCGCAATGCCTTGCGCGAGGGCAGGGTGGCTCATGCATATCTCTTTTCTGGCCCACGCGGCACCGGCAAGACGAGCAGTGCGCGTATTCTTGCCAAAGCCCTCAATTGTACGGCTCCCGAAGCCGACCGTCCTTGTAACCAATGCCCCACCTGCGTTGCCATCAGCGAGGGGCGTATGCTCGATCTCATCGAGATCGACGCCGCCAGCAACAACAGCGTAGATGATGTGCGCGAACTGCGCGACAAGGTGGGATTTCGCCCATCCGAAGGGCGCTACAAGGTTTATATCATTGATGAAGTTCACATGCTCAGTGGAGCGGCTTTCAATGCGCTGCTAAAGACGTTGGAAGAGCCACCGCCGCATGTGCGTTTTATTTTGGCAACCACCGAAGCCCACAAAATTCCTGCCACAGTTCTGAGCCGCTGCCAACGCTTTGACTTCCGCCGCATTCCCGCCACAGAGATTGCCAATCACCTGCGCCATATCGTCAGCGCAGAGGGCTTCCAGGCAGAGGACGACGCTTTGATGGCAATTGCCCGCAGCGCACAAGGCTGTATGCGCGACGCTGTAAGTTTGTTGGATCAGATGTTTAGCTTTGGCGATCAGACCGTGAGCTTGTTGCAAGTGCAGCAAGTATTGGGCGCGGTCGGTGGCGAGATGGTCAGTGACTTGGTAGATGCTCTGGCAGACAAGCAAGTTCCGCAAGGGTTGCGGCTTGTACAACAGTTGGTTTTAGATGGTGCCAGCCTACCTGAATTTTGTCACCAAGTGGTGGAGCATCTGCGCGGGGTGATGGTCATGCAAATGGCACAAGACCCGGAGTTGCTGCATGAATTGCCCAACGAAGTCGTGCGTCAAATGCAAGCGCAAGCACAGCGTATGACGCTGCCAGCAACTATCTTTGCAGTGAAACGCTTTAGCGAGGCTGTAACCCAGCTCAAGGGCAGCTATCAGCCACAATTGCCGCTGGAACTGGCCTTTATCGAAGCCGTCAATGGCGCAAATGTGGTCTATGCTACGGCTCCTGCGCCTGTGCCCGTGTCCAGCGTGGCAGAGGCAAGCGCAAACCGTGTAGCAGAGCGACCGGTGGCGACTGTGACCCAGCCAAGCAGCACGCAAGCCAGTGCTGCACCAGGTCAGGGAGCGGCATTGAATGGCAACGCTGCCACGCCTGCGGAGGCAGCCAGTGAAGTACCACCGCCCCCACTCGATCAGGCTGCCATCAAAAAGCTGCGTGATCAATGGAAGGGGCTGCAAGCGCAAATCAAGAATGACCTAGGTGTAAAAGTGTGGGCTGCACTCAACTCGGTGCGCGACATTGCTGTTTCAGAGCAAGGGGTAGCATTTGCCTTTGGCAACAATGCCTTCGCCCAACAGATGTTGAGCCAGACTGAACATCATAGCCGCTTGGTGACGATTTTATCCGATTTCTTAGGTCGCCCGGTACAATTAGAGTGTCAGCTAGGTGAAAATGCCAAGCTTACAGGCAAAAGTGTAACGGGGCAAGAGATACGCGATGACGATGCGCCCGACCCACTGGTTGAATATGCCGTGAACAACTTGGGTGCCAAAATCGTTGAAGAGTCATAATGCATACAGTACGTACAGTACATAAGGTATAACAGGGTATACATAGGAATCAGTACCTACTACCTTTCTGAAAACGTGAAATTTTCGAGAAGATCGAACGATAAAGGAGCGAGAGATGGCAAAAGGCAAGAAACCCCAAAATCCAATTAACCGCGCGGCAGGTCGTGGCGGAATGCCAATGGGCGGCGGTGGTGGTGGCGGCATGGGCAACATCATGAGCCAAATGCAAAAGCTGCAAGAGGAAATGGCAAAGACCCAAGCCGAGTTAGAGACCGAAGAAGTTTCGGTGACAGTGGGTGGCGGGATGGTGACCGTGGTTGCCACAGGTGACAAAAAACTCAAGAGCGTCACCATTCGCCGCGAGGTGGTTGACCCTGATGATGTGGAGATGCTGCAAGACCTCGTGCTTGCCGCCGTCAATGATGTGATGGGCAAGATTGAGGAATTGCAAGAGGAACGTATGGGTGGTTTGACAGGCGGATTAGGTTTGCCGCCAGGACTAGGTTTTTAATTTCTTTATGCAGCCAATTGCAGAACCCGTTAGTAAATTAATTGATGCTTTCTCCAAGCTCCCTGGCATCGGCCCCAAGACTGCCAGCCGCTTGGTCTATTTTCTGTTGCGTAGCGATGAATCGATTGGCCTCACTTTGGCCCAGGCTTTGCAAGAACTGAAGGCGAACACCCTTTTCTGCAGAATCTGTTTCAACATCGCCGACCGCGATCCTTGTGCCGTTTGTAGCAACAGCCAACGCGACCACAGCATTATCTGTGTGGTGGAAGAGCCGCTGGATGTACAGGCAATTGAGCGCACGCGCGGCTTTAATGGTGTCTATCATGTCTTGCATGGCGCAATTTCGCCCATGGAAGGCAAAGGGCCAGACGATCTGAAGATTCCCCAGCTCGTCAAGCGCATTCAGCAGGGCAACCCTGCGCCGGATGGCATGGATGAACCAGTAGCTGTTAAAGAAATTCTGCTGGCGACCAATCCCAACCTGGAAGGTGACGCCACAGCCATGTACATTGCGCGCTTGGTGAAGCCGCTGGGCGTGCGTGCTACCCGTTTGGCACACGGTCTGCCTGTGGGTGGTGACCTGGAATATGCCGACGACATCACCTTGGGCCGTGCGCTAGCGGGCCGCAGCGAACTCTGATTTCAGCAACAGCCCAACACGGTTAAGGCAAATTCTTATGGCGATAGTCGAATCTGCAAGCAAATTGCAGAGTCTCAAACGAGATTGGCAGAACAACGTATTGGCTCCCCAAGTCAAACGTTTTGGCGAGCGCCGTCCTCGCTTTACCACCAGCAGCGAAGAGATCACCGTCGAGCCGCTCTATACCCCAGAGGATCTAATCCCGCCCTCTCGCGCCGATTCTAATCAAATTGGCGCAGAGGCCGATGAACACTCAGATAATTACGACTCAAATTATTACCATGAGCAGCTAGGCTACCCTGGCGAATATCCATTTACGCGCGGCGTGCAAGCCAATATGTTCCGCGGTCGCTATTGGACAATGCGCCAATACGCGGGTTTTGGCACAGCAGCAGAGAGCAACCGTCGCTATAAGTACCTGATTGAGCAGGGGCAAACCGGGCTTTCCGTCGCCTTCGACCTGCCCACCCAAATCGGCTATGACGCTGACCATGACTTTGCCGAAGGCGAAGTGGGCAAGGTGGGTGTCTCCATCAGCAGCCTGGCTGATATGGAGACGCTACTTGATGGGATTCCGCTGGACAAAGTCAGCATCAGCATGACCATCAACGCACCTGCCGCTATCTTGCTGGCAATGGTGGTTGCCGTGGGCAAGCAACAGGGCGTACCCAGCAGCGCGCTGCGTGGCACTGTGCAAAATGATATTCTCAAGGAATACATTGCGCGCGGCACCTACATCTATCCACCCGCGCCCTCCATGCGCCTGATCACCGACATCTTCCGCTATTGCGCCACAGATGCGCCCAAGTGGAACACCATCTCCATCAGTGGCTATCATATTCGCGAGGCAGGCAGCAACGCCGTGCAGGAAGTAGCCTTCACGCTGGCGAATGGCATTGAATATGTCAAACAGGCTTTGGCGGTTGGGCTGGATGTGGATAATTTTGCCAAGCAGTTGAGCTTTTTCTTTAATGCCCACAACAATTTCCTTGAAGAGG
>JBBQIG010000117.1:0-10859 GCA_038324715.1 Anaerolineae bacterium
CCGACTAGCTCCCCTGATGCGCTGTAGAAGGTCGCAATAATGGTTGCGTTATAGACAGGAGTCTTGCTGCCGTTGATGGCTTCACCGACCACATAGAGCGTGCTGCCCTCCCTATAGCTGCGATGGGTTCCCAGGTAGAGGCTGCTCGGCTGTGCTGTCGGCGTAGGTGAAGGGCCAGTTGTTGGCGTCGCTGACGGCATCGGGGTCTCTGTCGGAAGCAGCGTTGGCGTTGGTGTGGCTGTAGGGGGATCTGTCGGTGATTCAATGGGCGATTCTGTGGGCAACCCTGTAGGTGTCTCCCCTGGTGCTGACGTCGGTGATGGCGTTGGATCAACTGTTCCAGTTGGCACCACTGTTCCAGTCGCCACTACCGTAGTTGTCGGCACGACTGTACCTGTGGGAGTGACTGTTCCGGTTGGCACAACGGTGCCTGTGGGAACAACGGTGCCTGTTGTGACGACGGTACTCGTGGGTACTACGGTATCCGTCGGAACAAGAGTACCTGTCGGCACCTCGGTGATGGTGGGCATGAGGGTGGCAGTGACCGTGATTGTGGTGGTAATGGATGCGGTACTCGTAGGCAGGGATGTCGTTGTAGGAACCACTGTGGCAGTGGGTGCCAAAGTCGCAGTGGCAACGCTGGTAGCTGTGATGGGCGTTACTTGAATCACAGTCCCCGTGACAATTGGGCCAATCCCCACATCGGTAGCCCTGGCAGTTGATGCAGAGGTTGCTACCTTTGCTGCAGGCGCGGTTTTTTCACTGGCGATAAGAATGGCGGATAGAGCGGGCGCTGGGGCCGACTGGAATAAGGTACAACCGGCGGCGAGACTGAGGGCAAAGGTTACGCCAATGGCAAGTAGTACACGCATACTCAAGAGTCCTCTCTCTATATCCACTTTCCTGTAGATCTCTCCCGCACCTCTTTTTCACTGGCAAGTGTTTTGCACTGGCACGTGATGGCGTGGAGTAAAGCATCAGGGCTGTGGCTTTATTGTACAACAGAGCCACGGAAGTTGACTAGGCTTCTTTGACACTCCTTTTCTGCGTTGTGTTCTGTTTGGGTGGTGTTCTGTTGGGTGGTGTCGTGGCGATTGCAACAAGGTTACCAAAGTAGGCAACCGTCTACTTGACGGGCACTTAGCCGCTTTAGTAGACTTGCGTTTACTTTCTTCCTAACAGTGCCGCAGCATATACAGTGCAGCAGCAACCACTCACTCGACTTGGTTCTATCGACAAGGATCTCCCATGTTACGTGTTGTACTACCCAACAAAGGTGGGCTCGCAGAAGGTGCAGCACAACTATTCCGCGAAGCAGGCTATCGATGTAGCCGCCGTGATAGTGAACTCTTGGTGTATGACGATGTCCACGACATTGAATTTTTCTTTTTGCGCCCACGAGACATTGCTACCTATGTAGGTAGTGGCTTGCTGGACATTGGCGTTACGGGTCGGGACTTTATGCTAGACAGCGAAGTGCCTGTATTTGAATTACAGTCCCTCAACTTTGGCCGGTCGGAATTCTACTTTGCTGTGCCACAAGCTAGTCCTCTCACCCCTGACCAATTTGCTGGTATGAGAATTGCGACATCATTTCCCCGTCTACTTGCTACGCATTTGGCCCAACTCGGCATTACTGCGCAAATTATTTGCCTTGATGGCGCAGTCGAAATTGCCATTCAACTTGGTGTGGCTGATGTCATCGCCGATGTTGTAGAATCAGGCAAGACTCTCCAACAAGCGGGTCTTAAGAAGGTGGGATTGCCCATAGTGGCCTCCGAGGCCATACTTATCGGGCGCTGCCAGGAGATTCTGGATCGTCCTCAGGTAAAGTCTTTGTTGGCCCGTTTGAAAGGGATTGTAATCGCCCGCGAATATGCCATGCTGGAATATGATTTACCAGAAGCCTTGTTAGATGAAGCCATTGCACTGACGCCTGGGATCGAATCGCCTACCATCGCCCGACTTTATAAGGAAGAATGGTTAGCCATCAAGGCAATGGTAGAGCGGCGTGATGTAAATTCTTTGCTGGACAAGCTAGAGGCTTTAGGTGCCAAAGGTATTATTGTCACCAACATCCAAAACTGCCGCTTGTAGCCGTTTGTAATAGAGTACGTTGAGCTTCTTCTATCGCAGCAAATTTGTCTCGCGCCCTGTATGGGCGGAAACGTAGACAACCCAACCTGCTGCGGAGATATCTCCAATTTCGTTGTGCTTGACCGTTTTGTTTAATAGAATGCCTTTGGCCTGAAGTTCTTTGACAATTTCTTTCGTGGTCGCGCGCGTCTTCTCGAATTCCTTGGCAAGCTCGGCAGTGGTTAAATCCGTGCTCGGCGCGTAGACATCATATTCGTCCATGACGAGTCGTTTGCCTAGCAAGACGCGTAGCCGGCTTTGTCCCCAATTTTCAATGCCGATGATATGGCTGCCGCGTGCGCGATTTCTTGGGGTATCGGGTGCATTGGCGAAGCGGGGTAGACTTTTTTCTTCATTTTTTTGCAGGCGCTCTAGCAGATCTGGATAATCTTTACCGCGAGCATCCCATTCGGTAATAAAGTGGAAAATTGTCCCAAACAAACTCATATTGACTCCGTTATTTCTGTGTAAAATTTGCATAATGTTTTGATGTAGATCGAGTGCATAATAGAATTGTGACGCATTTGCATCATCTTTGTAATATGTTTGATGACCCTATAGTGCAAGGTTGTAGAAAAGAATGCAGTTAGAAATCTCCAATTTCCAGGGAGAGCTTTGTGAGATCAAAAAGAGCCTGGTCAACTGACCAGACTCTTCCGTCGATTTTGCTGCTATGCTTTTTTCTGAGGTAATTAAGGTAATTTTTTATAGCGTTTAGCGTACTCTAGTGCTCTACTGCAACACTATTTAGATTACTGGCTCATCTCTGCGTACAAACTCGAAGAAAAATCCAGGATCGCTTGTTGAGTCTCTTCGTCAGCAACGCTATCGCCTGCGCCAGAAAAGATAAGGGTCACGCTCATGGCATCGGCGGCTGTAGCGGGATCGGACTGATCAAGCTCAAAAGGCGCGTACTCATCGACCCAGGCATAGACTTGCTCTAGCTCTTCGGCAGTCAGGAAGCGTTGCCCGATGGTTTCGGGGGTTTGATCTCGGCAGGAACTGGCAAAAACTTGGCCTGTGACATAGACGGTTAAGTCGTCACAGAAGCCAGCAATTCCGCCTTCGCGATGCCAGGCAAATGCCAATCCCCAACTTGCCCCAGATCGCCCTGCCGAGGCTTCTAGTGCAGCTTGGCGGCTCCATTCGGCAATCATGCGCTGCTCGGCGGGAGTTGCCTCTGTGCTGCCCTGCCCATGAAAGGTGACAATACCCGCTGGGGTCTCTGTTTCAAAAGGGGCATAGGTTGCTACCAGGTCAGCCAGTTCAAGCTCGCGTTCGCTGGAGACTAACTTGCCACCCATCTGCACCCCCATGCAAGGACCAAAGACAATGCCTTCGGTGCCGATTTGGGCAGCTTCGCAGAAGTCTTGAGTTTGCTGCCACTCGATTAAGATTTCACCCACATTGGCTTCTGGCGCGGAGGCAAGTTGCACGTTGGAACCATCTAGATTGGTGTGATATTCATACTGTTGCCCATCCACAGCCAAAACGACACGGTAGCCAGGCGTGATTACTTGGGCGCACATCATGTCGGCTGTGTAGACTCCCAGGCAAGCATCGGGCCATTCCACGGCTTCGACCGTGACAATCTCAATCTCGTTGAGGTCAAGTTGAAGCTGTTGCGCCAAAATCTGGCGGACGAGCACCCCTGCATCTAGGTCACTGCTCTCTAAATCCGTGGCGGGTTCTTCGAGAGGAGATTCAGGCGCTGGCTGGTCAAGGGGTGATGACGGAGGTAACACCGCAGGTGATGCCACTGGCGCAATACAAGCTGCCAAACTTACTGTCATGATCAGGGTGAATAGTAGCATCCAAATTTTACGCATTGTTTTGTCTCGCTTTTCTACTTGTCATAAGTTTGTTGTTCATAAGTCTGTTAGAGGTGGTGCGACTCTATCGCGCTAGCGCATCAATTTTGTGTAATTATCTGTTGGGCATCTACAGCAATGCTGTAAGTCTTCTCTTACTCTTGTTCTATTTGTCTAAATCCTTGCCTGCATCCTTGCGGGTATTCTTCCACTAGGACTTTGGCTAGGTGCAAAAAGTTCCCATTTGTCTATTGATCTCTGGATTGATCTTGGTGGCTTGAGCATGGTTGACGTCGGGTGGTACAATCGTAGGCGTATCTGTTTGGTCAGCAATGATGCCCCAACTCTTCCAGGAGGTCGATAGATGGCTAAATCCCCGGAGTACTCTGTAGATCCCACTATGGATATATCGGATATATCTGAAACTGGCTCTGAAACTGTAGAGCCGCAAGCCTTGCTCAAGCTGTTGTTGGACGAGGAGAGATTGGCGAT
Organism: Anaerolineae bacterium; assembly: GCA_038324715.1. Classification (GTDB taxonomy): domain Bacteria; phylum Chloroflexota; class Anaerolineae; order Caldilineales; family Caldilineaceae; genus QEUY01. Next base: position 4,440 of record JBBQIG010000117.1, read on the forward strand.
TCTGGGATTGACGGTTCAACGCCCACTTACAATTGGGGAGATGATCGCGCTGTTGCCTGCACAGCGCACGCCACCCGCCAAGCATGTGGCGCAATTGCTTGCGGCTGGACTCTTGACGCAAAGCGGCGATCTCTATGCGCTCAATGTGCGCCAGCTTCAACAATGGAAGCGCTTGCTTTTTGCGCGCCCAGCCGAACCTGTGGCGGAATTGGGTGATGGACAGATTCTGGCGAGCTTTGTGCGCGGCGGTAAGATTGTGCAGATTCCTGTTCAATTTAACAAGCGGGTCGTGGTGATGGGGTGGCTAGCCACCCACTTCGAGGTGGGGCGTTCCTATGCCGAGCGTGAAGTCAATGACATTCTATCTGGGCACAGTGAAGACTTTGCCACACTACGCCGCTACTTGGTGGATTTCGGATTGTTGGCACGACAGAATGGAATCTACCACCGCGTGCAGGAAGCACCCACTCAAGTCAAGGAGTAGGTGCGTGTTGATTGGCTGTAAAGATGGTGATGAAGAGTGGTACTGAATAAACCTCATAGGATAGAGAAGATGTTGACGATTGGCTTTGATGCAGATGATACGCTTTGGCATAATGAGACATTTTTTGCGCTGACTCAAGATAAATTTCGTGCGTTGTTGACCCCCTATGGCGATAGTGGACAAATCGACAAACAACTTTATGCGACTGAATCGCGCAATTTGGCCCACTTTGGTTATGGCATCAAGGGCTTTACGCTTTCCATGATCGAGACTGCCATTGAGTTAACTGATGGTCGCATTCATGGCAGCGAGATTGGACAGATTATCGAACTGGGTCGGGCGATGTTGGTAAGCCCGGTGGAACTGCTGCCTGGGGTGGAAGAGGTGATTACTACTTTGTCGCAGGCACATCCACTCATTTTGATCACCAAGGGCGATCTCTTTGACCAGGAAAGTAAGGTGGCGCGGTCAGGGTTGGTAGACTACTTTCGCCATGTTGAGATTGTGCGCGAGAAGGATGATGCAGTTTACAAAGCCATTCTCGCCAAACATGACATTGCCCCCCATGAATTCTTGATGGTGGGCAACTCTATGCGTTCAGACATTCTCCCCGTGTTGAAGATTGGGGCAAGGGCCGCGCATATTCCGTATGCGATTACATGGCAGCATGAAGTTGCTGCCATGCCAGAAATGGACATAGATGGCTATTTTCAGTTGGATTCGATGGATGCGCTGCCTGCTCTCTTGGCACGGCTATAGCCCATCTGTTTCGAGCTTTCGACAGTGGGTGCTGTGGGCGTAGAAGTTGGGAGAAATCATGATGAAGCAGGGCTTTGCCTATATCCTGGTGGCTGTGCAATTTATTTGTCTGCTTTACTTTGCGCTGACAGGCCCCTGGATTGCGAGTGGTTGGCTTTTGTTGTTGGAGGTGTTGGGAATTCTGCTGGGGATATGGGCGTTGTTGTCCATGCGTGTGACGCGGATTAGCGTCCTGCCGATTCCAAGTGCCGGCGCCCAGCTTGTGACGCACGGGCCCTATCGCTGGATTCGCCACCCCATGTATGCAGCCCTGCTATTGACCACTTTGGCGCTTGCATTGGATGCGCCGTCGCCAGGCAGGTGGGGTGCATGGATTGTGCTGGGGGTGGACTTGGTGGTGAAGCTCAATTTCGAGGAACAATTGCTGGATAAGGCACTCGCTGGCTATCATGCCTATAAGGCCAATTCATGGCGGCTGATTCCGTGGGTTTACTGAGTGTGAGAAGGATATTTCCTGCAAAGAAGATACTGTACAAGAACGCCATTTTAGAGATGGCAGAGAGAGGTAAACAGTAGATGAAAATTCAAGCAGCAGTCTCGCGAGAGGTTAACGCGTTAACCGTGGAGGAAGTTGAACTGCAAGCGCCACAAGTTGGTGAGGCGTTGGTGCGGATTCACGCGGCAGGGGTCTGTCATTCGGATTTGCATACCTATCGGGGAGAATTACGCACTGTGCCGCCTGTGGTCTTGGGCCATGAAGGGGCAGGGGTAGTAGAGGCTGTGGGGCCAGGTGTCACCAAGGTGAAGGTGGGGGATCGGGTGATGATCAACTGGCTCCCGTCCTGTTTGGAATGTCCTTCTTGTTTGGCGGGACGGCCCACGCTTTGTGAACGGTTTCCGACCACCACGCTGCAATCGCGTATGCCGGATGGCACGATGCGTCACAAAACGCTTGATGGGCTGGAACTTAAGCCCTACCTGAGTTCGGCAACGATGGGCGAGTATGCGGTGATTCATCAGAACGGGCTGGTGGCTTTGCCCGATGATGTTTCTTTTGAGGTGGGTGCGGTGATTGGCTGTGCGGTGATGACGGGTGTGGGCGCAGTGTTGAACACGGCACAGATTACACCCGGCAGTTCTGCAGTGGTGATCGGCTGTGGCGGTGTCGGGCTGAGTGTGTTGCTGGGCTGTGTGCTGGCAGGTTGTTATCCAATTGTTGCCGTGGACATTATGCAAAACAAGTTGGATTTTGCGCGCGAGTTGGGCGCAACGCATACATTCAATAGCCGTGAAGAAGATGTCGTACCTGCGCTGCGTAAATTAACGCGTATTGGCCCCGACTATGCCTTCGATAGTGTGGGTGCTGTGATTACGATCAATCAGGCGTTGAACAGCATACGCGCGGGTGGGACTGCTGTCGTAATGGGGATGCACGCGTTGAAGCAAGAGGTGCCGATCTCGGCTGGCGCGTTGATTGGACAGAACAAGCGCCTGTTGGGGTCATTTGCTGGCTCGTCACGCCCCTTGGTGGATCTACCTAAATTAGTGGAGTTGTACCGGGGTGGCAGGTTGCCGGTGGATAAATTGATTACCCACCGTTACCCGCTGCAACAAGTCGGTCAAGCATTTGCCGATTTGGAGTCGGGCAAGGTGGCGCGCGGTGTGCTGGTGATGGCATAGAGCATAGGAATACAAATGAGTGTCAGGAGCTTGATCCGAAGCTAGTCTGCTGCCGGACATCTGCTTACACGCGTGTACTATTAGCGTCATAGAAAGATTCCTTCTGCACGGCCAAACCTTTTTCTTGCCACTGCAGAAGGAATCTTTTTGTGGATGGGCTGGCAGACGCTGAAGCATTATCTTCTTGATAAACTGAAATCAGAAATAAGAACCAGAAATAAACGGAGACTAACAGGCTGTGGTTACAACTGTCCTCAAGCGCGAGGTGGGTTTGTGGGGTGCCATCCTGATGGGCCTTGGTTCTATCATCGGCACAGGGGTCTTTGTCAGTATCGGCATTGCTGCCGAGGTCGCTGGTCCAGCAGTTGTTTTAGCCGTGATCATTGCTGCGCTTGTGGCTATTTGCAATGGGCTGAGCAGCGCCCAACTGGCTGCCAACCACGCAGTCAGCGGGGGGACTTATGAGTATGGCTATAAATATCTTAACCCGTGGCTGGGCTTTAGTGCAGGTTGGATGTTCCTACTGGCTAAGTCTGCGTCGGCAGCGACGGCAGCCCTTGGGTTCGCCGGCTATCTGCTCAATGCCTTTCATCTCAGTAGTGATATGCTGCGGGTTGTGATCGCCTTTGGGGTCGTGGTCATTCTTACGGCTGTTGTATTGAGTGGCATACGGCGGTCTAACGTTACTAATATGACCATCGTCGCCGTTACGCTGACGAGCCTGCTCTTTTTTATCGTGGTGGGTCTGCCGGTCGCGGTATCCTCGGGTATGGATCATTTCGTGCCCTTCTTTGCACCGGTGGCGTCGGATGGGGCGCGTACTCCGCTACAAGGATTGCTCTACGCAAGTGCCTTAATGTTTGTGTCGTACACAGGTTATGGGCGCATCGCTACGCTCGGTGAGGAAGTCAAAGAACCTCGTCAGACTATCCCGCGGGCCATTATCATTACGATGATATTGACCATGGTGCTCTATACGTTTGTGGCAATCGTTGGCATTGGTTCAGTGGGCGCAGATGTATTTGGTGAAGTGGCTACTGAGCAAGCCGCACCTCTCGAAGTGGCAGCGCGCAGTTTTGGTATCCCAGGAGGCTCGCAAATCATGGTGATTGGTGCCATCACAGCCATGCTTGGCGTCTTGCTCAACCTCTTGCTCGGTCTGTCGCGGGTGCTGCTCGCCATGGGGCGGCGGCGGGATATGCCTCACGGCGTGGCGCAGTTGAATGAGAGTGGCACAACGCCCCAAGTGGCTGTCCTGGTGGTGGGGATTGCTATAGCGGCGTTGACGCTTATTGGCAATGTCAAAACAACCTGGTCTTTTAGTGCATTTACCGTTCTGATCTATTATGCGTTGACCAATCTTGCTGCCCTGCGTTTGCCAGCGCAGGAACGCTTGTACCCGCGCTGGATTGCGTGGGTGGGATTGCTGGCTTGTCTGTTTCTCGCCTTCTGGGTAGAGCAGCATATTTGGCTGATCGGCATCGGTCTGCTGCTAGCCGGTCTGCTTTGGCACGCCGCTGCACAGCGACTGAGCCGACCTGGGAACGCATCAAGACCCTAGATCTTTCGGCACCTGTGTATCTATCCTTGCCAGATGAGACCGCCGATGGTGACAGCCGAGGTGTTGGCATCATCGGCGGGGCAGGTGGCATAGCCAGTGGGTGTGCCTTTAACTTGCCCTAGCAACTTCATGGTGAGGTAGACAGGCGCGACGCCGCAGACATTATTCTGGTCGCGAATGGCATGAATAGCGCGATAGAAGCCCGTGGAATCGCCCGCACTCATTTGGTGGATCAAGGCTTGGTCAGCGGCATGAACACGAACACGATCGGCGTCGTCCAGTGGCTCTTGTCCAAAGGCAGGGCCGACGTGGGCAAGATCGCCAGATGCCACCACGACCACACGTCGCCCCACGCTGGCTGCGCGTAGTGTGGCAAGTACCTCCTCGATCTCCGTATCCTGCTCCGGGTTGCCACCATTGTTGTAGAAGCGATGGAACCCTCCACAGAGGATGGGGACGATCTCAACCGGACGACGGTTGCGTAGGTGGTGCAGCCAGATTGTAACCAGTTCCAGCGAATGCTCGCCCCGATGGCGCAATTCTCCGGCAAAGGCATATTTCTCACCAATCACCGCTGCCAATTGGTCTACAATTTCAGTAGCCGTGGGCAGTATCCCATAGGGCGTTGCATAGTTTTGGCGCGTTAATGTAAAGAAATCGCTGCCATGATGGTCGGTGGCGAAGATAATCACCAAGTCGGCTTCCTGCACAGCCGCTGCCGCACGCTCCCACACCTGGGCATAGACAACTCCCCCGCGCATGTAATCAATGTGGGGGCTGAGAAGGCCGAATGTGAGTGTGGATGTCAGCGGGGCTATGGATGGTTGTCCATTGTATGGTTGTCCATTGTGCGCTTGCTGGCGATAGGCTTCGAGAGCCTCGTGAAGCTCGTCCGGGTCAGCTGGATAGCTGCGACCTGCCAATAATGGGGTGCGAAAAGGCGCTGCACGATATTGCTCGCGTACTACGCTCATGGCTTCGGTTGTCCGTTCATTGTCCAACAGGCAGGCTGCATCCAATGCGCTCACCAACTGGTGCACAAGGTCATCGCCAATTGGAAAGCCATACTCTGCGTGGAAGGCTCTTGAAATGCCACGCAAGCTGTAGCTTCCATCGCAAAAGGCAAGAACCGCAGCCAAGGGCTGGGGGACAAGCAAAACATTGTCACTGAGTTGGAGAGGGTCGCGTAGGAGAATGTACTGTCGCCCATTTTGGGTATGGGGCCGAATGTCTAAGTGTCGAAGTTTTGGGTAGGCAGCGCGCGTTTTCAGGTTCATTAACGTCCACTCTTCTAGCACCCCCCGTTGGGGCGCAACGCTTTTTGGCATGATAGCCTTCTGATGCTGCACAGTCAAGCTGAAGAAGGGCAAATTCATCTGTATTTGATTGAGCTACTTTTCTGAAAGGAGAAAACAGAACAATGGCCTATTATCTCGTGCGCGCCAATCTGCGCGAGGAACTTCGTGATGAGTTGGCAGAGAAGTTGGCTGCACAGGAGTTTATCAAGTTGCGTCCTTTTGGGCAATCTGTGACGAAGGGGCTTGAGGGGGCACGCCGCCAGCCAGATGGGCGCGTAGTTTGGGAGGAAGAGGATTACTGTTCGCCACCACTGGCGATGGAGCGTGCTGCCGTGCTTGATCGATACTTCACGGATATTGAGGTGGAGGCGGTGCAAGAGGATGAAGGATGGACATACATTGCAGAGTTGCCGTCGCTTTGGAGGGTGCGTGAGTAGCAGTGTTCACGCGATAGTAGGCAAGCTTAGGACTGGCGGCTAAACAACTCAGGGATTTTGCCCACGGTGCTCCTGAAAACTCGGGCCAAATCGATGGGTTAAATGATCGTCATTCCTTATTCTATAGAAATTGTGGGTGGTGTTACTTTTCATAGATAGCGTGGTTGATCTACAGTACTGTCGACGCAGATCTTGTTGAGG
>JBBQIG010000118.1:0-10857 GCA_038324715.1 Anaerolineae bacterium
CAATCGGAAGTTTACAACGAAGAGATTGTGCGTAATGAGATGTTTTTAACGCTCGATCATTATGTGACCGAATCGAGCGGGCATAATTCAGAATATAACTGGTGGTTCCGCAAACGCCCCGACTTGATCGAGCAATATTGCACCCACGGTACAGGCTGGAATCCAGGTGAATATGCGTATGTTGTCAAACGCTATGTGGAGCGTGATAACGCATGGCGTGAAGAGGCAGAGAAGTGGTTTGCCGAGGAAACACCGATTGAGCTTGAGCGCGGGCATGAGTATGCAGCCTACATTATGAGCGCAATGTTGGGCGGCGATCCATTCGAATTTAATGGCAACGTACGCAACACAGGGCTGATCACAAACCTGCCTCAGGATGCGTGTGTAGAGGTTCCCGTATGGGCGAGTCGCAAGGGGTTGGAGCCGGTGCATGTGGGTGCGTTGCCACCTCAATGTGCAATCCTCACCAATTTGAGCGCGCAAATTGAGGAGATGGCTGTGGAAGCCGCCATTTCTGGCGATCCGCGCTTGGTCTATCAAGCCATCTGCCATGACCCGCTGACTGCGGCAGTGCTATCGCTGGCGGAAATCAAGGAGATGGTCAATTGCATGCTCGAGAAGAATCGAGAGTTCTTGCCAACATTCAGTCACTTTGAGGTCTAGACTGTACAATTTATAGGCGTGTGAAAGCACTACAAGTCTGCGCTCTTTCGATGTAGACCTGTAGTGCTTTTGTATGCCAATCACGAACGTTGCCTTTCAGAAAATGCTTTGTCTTTTAAAAGATTTCTTTTGACAGACTGTCGTATGTGATGATGAACTGTGGTTTGAATTGATTTGAATTGATTTGAATTGAGTAGTGGAATTTTCTCTAACTGATCACTCTAAGGAGCGATGTTAATGCCAAAGATTACCTTTCTCGGTGCTGGAAGTACCGTTTTTGCCAAAAACTTGATGGGCGATATTCTCAGCTACCCTGAGTTGGCGGATGCCACGATTATTCTGCACGATATTGATCCAGAGCGGCTGCGCACGTCGGAGATTGTGGCGCACAAGGTCGCCGAGAATCTGGGGACGACCCCCAAGATTGAGGCGATTACCGACCGCCGCGCTGCGCTGGATGGTGCAGATTATGCGATTTCGATGATCCAGGTGGGGGGATATAAGCCCTCTACGGTGGTCGATTTTGACATCCCCAAGCAGTATGGGCTGCGGCAGACGATTGCCGATACGCTTGGTATTGGGGGAATTATGCGCGGTTTGCGCACAATCCCGGTGCTGCTGGATATGTGCTATGACATGGAGTCAGTTTGCCCGGATGTGACCTTTTTGCAGTACGTAAACCCAATGGTGATGAACTGTTGGGCAATTAGCCGCGCCACCAAGATCAAGACGGTGGGGCTTTGTCACAGTGTGCAGGGGACAGCCGAACAACTGGCGAAGAATATTGGCGTACCAATCGAGGACATTAACTACGTCTGTGCTGGCATTAACCACATGGCCTTTTATCTGCGCTTTGAGCGCACAGTGGATGGGCAGGTAGAGGATTTGTATCCACGCATTCGCCAGGTGTTGGACGAGGGTCGCGTGCCTGATGACAACCGCGTGCGCTATGAAATGTTTAAACGACTTGGCTATTTTGTTACGGAGTCGAGCGAGCACTTTGCTGAGTATGTGCCCTGGTTTATCAAGCGCGATCGTCCCGATTTGCTTGAGGAGTTTAATATCCCTTTGGATGAGTATATCCGCCGTTGCGAGGTGCAACTTGCGGGGTGGGAGCAGATGCGTACGGATATGGAAGATCCGAATACCAAGATCAACGTGCGCCGAAGCCATGAGTATGGTTCTGGCATTATTCATTCCATGGAGACTGGGCAACTGCGCGTGATCAATGGCAATGTGCCGAACAATGGGTTGATCAGCAATCTGCCCCAAGGGACTTGTGTAGAAGTGCCTTGCTTGGTGGACAAGAATGGTGTGCAGCCAATTGCTGTGGGTGAATTGCCACCTCATCTGGCTGCGCTGATGCAGACCAACCTGAATGTACAGGGACTAACCGTTGAAGCGGCACTGACCGGCAAGCGCGAGCATATTTATCATGCCGCCATGCTCGATCCACACACCGCCGCCGAGCTGGACTTGGATCAAATTTGGCACTTGGTGGATGATCTCATTGAGGCGCACGGTGACTGGTTGCCCGAGTACCAGTAGGTCTGCCACAGGGCAGTTCTATTCAGATGTGAAATGAATCTAAACAAAAGCCGGATTCCCTTGGAACCCGGCTTGATACTTTTTAGTCTACTATTTTAGTTGCACGGGCCCATTACTATGTATGGGGTTTCTATAGTGGTTTCCGGGCAAATGTGAAGCTATTATTTCAATTTTGGCAAAGAGACGCGGTCGATTACTGCTGTGCATCCAATCAGAAGAGCTGCGAAGGCTGGTAACAGAGGGTCACTTTGGACGCCGTTGATTTCAACAAAGCCAAAGCTCATGAGGGTTATAACACCCAGACCTAATAATGCATTGCTGACATGAAGTTTTTGCATAATGACTAGCTCCCTACGAAAATTTACAAACATACGCTGTTGTGAGGTCTCTTGCCGCTGTACTAGATAAATTATATATAGCTTCATTATTGGCTGCAAAAGACATTTGACTTATAAGTCCCGTTTTAGACCCTATTTAGACCACTTTTGGGCGCTTTGCGAGCAAACGGCGACTTAGCGTCAGGTAAACGTAGGTTTACCCTTACTTATTACCTGTCGTAAGGGGTAGGTTGTGAAGGGAGCCACAAAGATTGGCAAGAAAAAGCCCCTTTCCAAAAGAAAAGGGGCGATAATTCCATGCCTACCGTGAGACGGGAAGGCCATCTAGGTAGGCATCCACGATGTAAGGTAAGATTGAGGCAGCCAAGGCTGTGTGTAAGATTTTACCTATTTGATGAGGTGACGTCAAATCAGCGCGCGGACGATTTTTAGATTTATTGAGCTATTGGTCTAATAGGGTAACTGTTGGTTTACACGAGTTTGTTAGAGGTTGCTCACCTGCAACTCAGTTGTTGGCATAGATGAATTTAAGAAGATTACTCAGAATAAAGAGGGTGCAATGAAAAGCGATCTTGACGGTTTGATGGCAGAGCGTAATCTGGATGGGTTGTTGGTGATGGGCAATTCTGGCGGTAATCCTGTGATGAACTATTTAACAGGCGGCGCACATTTGGAGAATGCACTGGTTTTGAAACGGCGGGGAAGCCCTCTCACATTGATTCATGGCTCTATGGAGCGCGACAGTGCGGCGGAGACTGGATTGGCGGTGGTGGATCGGGATCAGGTTTATAATCAGTATTTATTGATGCAAAAGCATGGTGGTGATGAAGTGGCAGTGGCAGTTGACTATTTGAGCCAGGTCATTCGCGATCACCAGCTTCTAGGGCGTTTGGGCATTTACGGCATGATGGATGCCGGGGCGGCAATGACGCTGCTCTCGCGCTTGCAGGATGAAATTGAAGATGTAGAGTTGGTGGGTGAATATGGCACATCACTCTTTTCGCTGGCGCGCGAGACCAAGGATGATTGGGAGATCGGCGAACTGCGTGAGGCAGGGCGGCTGACCTGCATTGTGATGGGGGAAGTGCAAGCCTTTATCCAGGAGCATCGCACCCGCAACAAGACTGTGGTCAAGACCAATGGTGAACCGTTGACGATTGGTGATGTCAAGGGCTTTATGCGTGCTCGTTGTATGGTGCATGGCTTGAGCGAACACCACGACACGATCTTTAGCCAGGGTCGCGATGCTGGTGTGCCCCATAACCGCGGCGAGGAATCCATGCCGCTCAAGTTGGGCCAAAGCATTATCTATGATTTCTTTCCTCTGGTTGCCAGTGGCTACTGTCACGATGTGACACGCACGTGGTCGTTGGGCTATGCCACGGATGAGGTGCAACAAGCGTGGGATGAATGTAAGGAAGTTTTTGATCTGGCAATGGATGCGATCAAGCTGGGCGTCTCTTACCGGCAATTGCAGGTGATGACCTGTGAGTATTTCACGAGCAAGGGGCATCCTACGCCACTATCGCACCCAGGTACGCATGTGGGCTATGTGCATAGCTTGGGGCATGGGATTGGGCTGGACATTCACGAAGAACCGCGCTTGAGTACGAGCGCGGGAAATACGGGCGTGGCAATGCCAGGTCACGTTTTTAGCGTGGAGCCGGGGCTTTATTATCCTGAGCGGGGTTTTGGCGTGCGTATTGAAGATTCGGTGGCTTTTCCCGAAGCAGGGGAGCTGATCAATTTGACGAACTATCCCTATGATTTGGTGATTCCGATGAAGTAGGGGTGTTGACATAACCTTCCTCGAGGCTTGGAGCTCCAAGGAAGGGGTGGGGGTAAGACAGTTGAAACCGGAGTCGTCAATGAGAGGTGGCTTCGGTTTTTCTTATGGGGTGGGTAGCGTATCTAGATGCTCTATGGCGGCGTCGAGCAGGGCGTCTTCGGCAAAGAGCGTTTCAATTGTGACGGGGACGCGCACAGTGGGGACGACGCCTTTGCCTTCGATGTGGATGTCGCCATTCATGTCCACGGCGCGCCCGCTGGTGAATTGAAAGACCACTTGTTCAGGCATCCAGAACTGAGAAATGCTGCCGCCCAACCCTGCGGTGGGATAATGTCCCACAATGGCAGCACGATCTTGCAGCGAGAGGTCATAGGCGAAGAATTCACAGGCACTACTGCAATTAGGCCCGACGATGACAACAACAGGGCCATCATAGCGTAGATCAGCAGGGGGGAGATAGAATTGCTCGACGGTGCGCGGGTCGAAGTAGAAGTCATCTAGCTCGCGATTGTATTGACCTGAGTTGCCTAATTCTAGCGATTCGTTGAAGAAATAGGCTGCCATCTGATCGGCCAAAAAGCCACTGCCACCGCTGTTATAGCGTAAATCAATGATAACACCAGGGCTTTGCTCTTGGTTGAGCGTCGTCAGCAGCCGCTCCCACAACTGAATGGTGAGCAGATCATTGTCAAAGAAGCTATCGATCTGTACATAGACGTAGCCACTCTCCAACAGGCGATAACTGACAGGAATCTCAAAGCCGGTGGTGGGCGCTGTGTTGTACGTAAGGCTGCCGCTCTCGGCGATGGCTGTCATCTCGGCGTCGATTGGGGTGGTGCTGTTTGGGGCTGCATAGGTGACTGTTACCTCTGTGCCAATCCGAAAGCGTGTGGCATAGTGCAACTGTTGCAGACGGTGCACATGGTCGGTGCTAAAAGGCCCACTCATGGGGACAACCGCGTCGATATAGTCGGCAATTGGTAAACCATTGATGGCGAGAATGGTGTCACCTAAGCTGATGCCGGCAGTGGCAGCAGGGCTAGACGGGGCAAGATAGGCAACGACAATGCGCCCATCATCCAACTCCGCTAGCGCAAACCCTAGACCGCCTTCGGTGAGGAGCCTGACATCTGAACCCAGTATGGGGCCTTGCACATGCCCATCGGGGATTGCAAAGGAGAGGTCGCGCAAGGTGCGCAGAAAATCGATGCGATTGTCTTGGGCTTCGGCGTCAACAATGCGCGGACGGAATTCGGCAGCAAGCGCATCCCAATCAATGCCTTTATATGCCGTGAAGGCATATTCGCGGCGCAACTTCTGAATCATGGCGTCAAAGGCGTCGGTGTAACTTAGATTCGAGAAATCTTCCAGCGCGGCAAAGTCTGGCTCAATCAGATCAATGATTGGGCTGCGACTGCGGTCAAAGGTGAAGGGGCTGGCGTCTAAATCGACAACGGTATAGCCAAGTGGCAAGGTGACAATAGGGTCATCTTTAGTGAAGAGCAGTCCATCACTGCCAAAGTCTGTGGGGAAGCCTTGGTTTGGCACGGGCGCATAGACCAGCAACTTTCCGCCCACTACTTCGCGACGGCGGCTGACCTCTTCGGTGACGCGCGTAGAAGCATAGGCAGTTGACCATCCGCCGCCATAGAGATCACGCTCTTCGAGGAAGGGATCTCCAAATTTGTTTGTCCAATAGGCCACGGCAAAGATCATGACACCAAGTTCCTCTTGATCATCCTGATCGACATCGCGTAGCGTGCCTTGTGGTTCAATGGGCAGCGCCAGGGAGTAGGTGAAAGGTGATTCGAGAAAGGGGGAGGTGATCTGCCCCAAAGTTTGTGACTCTTGGGGAATGATAAAGCCGGGGTTACGGTCAACAAAGCCTGTTTGGTCTTCTAGCACGATCAGGGGCGCGGCGACACCAATTGTGAAGAAGGGGTTGGTGTAGACCACTTCGCCTGAAAGCAGAACAGGCCCTCCTTCATCGTTGATGATGGGTGCAGGTGCAACTTGACCTTGGGGTATACGTTGGGGCGTGCTGGGCACGCCCTGCGCTTGCATCCGATTGGAAAGGGTGGAGACATTCAGCGCCATGAGCACGAACAGCAAGGTGATGCACCGTTGCCAGAAATTTTGTGGTAACCAGAAACAGTGTGGAACTATGCGAGTGAAATAGTTTTTCAGTAAGAAAATCATGGAAGGTTAGGTTACGGTGATGGGAAGAAGCCGTTGTCGCTCATAGGCGATGACATCGTCCAAAATTTCAGTCAAGGTGCGGGTGGCTTTCCAGCCCACTGCTTGATGAATTTTGGTGATGTCCGGCACACGACGGCGCATATCCTCAAAGCCAGGTGCATAGGCTTCGCTATATGGAATTAACGTTAAGGGTGAAGCGCTGCCGCTACGGGCTAGCACTTCATTGGCAAGCTGGTTGATGGTGACTTCAAAGTCACCGCCAATGTTATAGATTTCGCCCACGGTGCTATCAGAATGGTCAAGCAAGAGTTCTAGGGCGCGTACTGTGTCCAATACGTGGCAGAAACAGCGGCTTTGTTCCCCATCCCCATAGACTGTAACGGGTTCGTTCTGGACTGCTTGGCGCACCAAACGGGGGATGACCATGCCATAACGCCCGGTTTGTCCTGGGCCAACGGTATTGAAGAAGCGCACAATGGTCACAGGTAATCCATGTTCGCGATGGGCTGCCAGCCCCAAAAACTCGTCGAGTAGCTTGCTGGCTGCATACGACCAGCGGCTGCGGCTGGAGGGGCCGAGCAGCAGATCGTCATCTTCACTAAAGGGGATTTTGACCCCTTTGCCATAGACTTCACTGGTGCTGGCGATAATTGTGCGGCAGCGATAGCGGCGCGCCGCATTGAGCACGGCATGTGTGCCCAATACATTAGTTTCAATGGTTTCCGTGGGTCGTTCTACCACCAGTTGTACACCGACTGCCGCGGCAAGATGAATAATAGCATCCGCCTGGCTTGCCAAGCGGTCGAGCACCAAGGGGTTGTCCAGGGTGTCAATGGCAAAGGAGTAGAGTGGATGGCTGACAAATTCACGGATGTTGTCGAAACTGCCCGTGGTAAGATTATCAAGTATTGAGACAGTATCGCCGCGGGCGAGCAAGCGTCCGGTCAAATGTGTTCCAATAAAACCTGCTCCACCAGTAATCAATACGTGCATAGGGTTTCCTTTAAGTAAGCCTGCGTGTCTGGTTTCAACTGTTTGTCTTGTATGGTTTCTGTTGTGTCGCGTGCAGGTGGTAACTCTGTGCTGCATTATAGCAGAGTGGTGGCAGAGAGGCGCAAGCTTTGGTTTTGACGAGGCTATGCGCGACGGGTACAATGACCTTATGATCTCTAATTCTATCTCCAATGAGCAAAACGCCGACAACTCCTATACCCTTGACTTGCATTTAGAACGCACGGAAGAGGGCAATTTGTCCCAAGTGCGCCAGTCACCTGCGGGACGGGGTGAAAGTCGCTTTACTGTGCCTTTATCGCCACGTGACCTGCAAAAGTTATGGGAGCTGCTGCGCGAGGTGCAGAACAGAGGCAAGGCTGCTGCTACTCAGCGCGCCTTGGTACAGGATGCGGGCAAACGCTTGTTTGAGGCGGCCTTTGTGGGCGAGGTTTTGGGCTGTCTGCGCGCCAGCTTTGACCGCACGGATTACATGAAGTTGCCCCTGCACATTCATGTCGATCTAAGCACGACGCCTGAGTTTGAAAAGCTACCCTGGGAATTTATGTATAACCCGGAGCGAAGTGAATTTTTGTCGTTAACTCCCATGTCACCCACAAGTCGCTATACTGGTTTACAACATCGCATCCTGCCTGCCAAAGTCACCAAGCCCTTGCGTGTATTGGTGGTGATCGCTGGGCCAAGCAGCTATCCGCGCGTCGATAGCGATCAGGAATGGTTGAATCTACTCGATAGTGTAGATTTCTTGGGCAAGCAAAAGAAGTTGGTGCTAGAGCGATTGCAAAAGCCTACACTGCTTGATTTGCAGCGCACCTTGCGTCAAAACGAGTATCACATTATCCATTTTATTGGTCATGCGGTGGTCGATAAATCCACAGGTGAGGGGCAATTGGTCTTTGAAGATGAGATGGGGCGTAGCCGTTTGGTGGGTGGGCAACATTTGGGTGCGCTGATGCGCGATCACTTTTCGCTGCGCTTCATGTGTTTGACAGGACCAACGCGTACTTCTGTGGGCATTGAGCATCTGGGGCTATTGGATGTGGCGCGCAGTCTGGTGCGTCGAGGTGTTGCGGCGGTGATTGCTCCACAATTGCGGGTGACTCAACCAGCCTGGTTGGCCTTCTGCCGCACGCTCTATAAGGGGCTGGCAGAGCTTGAACCGATTGACTCGGTGGTCGTCCAGGGACGGCTTAATATGACGCAGGAGAGCGATGACCTGGGCTGGGGATCGCCGGTTCTGTTTTCCCGTGCTGGGGATGGCCTGCTCTTTGACGATGGTAGCTTGCCCCAAGTCGCCATGCCTGAAGAATGGGAAACCAACGTTACCTCGCGACTCAATAGCTTGCGGATTCGCACGGCAAGTCGTGAATTGATGACGCGCTGGGGCGAAGATGCGAATCTGCCCTCGCGCGACAATGATAGAAAAAACAGTGATAGAAAATAGGTTAGGCATGTTGCTCGTACCCACTTAAACAAGCCACTTAAACAAGCCACTGTAGGCCGCGCAAATGTGGGTAGCGCGTGCGAATGTGGTCAAGAGAGAATAAGGCAGAGGACAAGACGATGACGAAAGCAGACATTGGGCTGATCGGTCTGGCGGTAATGGGCCAAAATTTGGTGCTGAATTTAGAGCGCAACGGCTATACCGTGGCTGTTTATAATCGCACGACCGCAACAATGGAAGAATTTGTGGGCGAGCATCCAGGTAAAAAATTGATTGGCAGCAAGACACTCGAAGAGTTTGTTGCCAGTTTGGAGCGTCCTCGTCGAGTCCTCATCATGGTCAAGGCTGGTAATCCAGTGGATGTGGTGATTGACGGGCTGCTGCCTTTGTTGGAGCCTGGTGACTTGGTGATGGATGGTGGCAATAGCCTCTTTTCCGACACAGATCGGCGCAGCGAAGCGTTGACTGCAAAGGGCTTTAACTTCATGGGCGTCGGCGTTAGCGGCGGTGAAGAGGGTGCGCTGTGGGGGCCAAGCATTATGCCTGGTGGCTCGCGCGAAACCTGGTCAACGGTGCAAAAGATGTTGGAAGATATTTCTGCCAAAGCGCCTGAAGATGGCAAACCTTGTGTCGTCTATTTGGGGCCGCGCGGCGCGGGTCATTACGTGAAGATGGTGCACAACGGCATTGAGTATGGCGATATGCAGTTGATTGCCGAGGCGTATGACATTTTGCAGCGTGCGCTGGGGCTTGGCGCAGCGGAACTGGCGGATATTTTTGATGAATGGAACCAGGGTGAGCTGGATAGCTATTTGATTGAGATCACCGCTAAGATCTTCCGTCGCATTGATGAGGAGACGGGGAAGCCCTTGGTGGATCTTGTCTTGGACAAAGCCGCACAAAAGGGCACTGGCAAGTGGACAAGCCAAGATGCTATGAATTTGGGCGCACCCATCCCAACCATCAACAGTGCGGTGGTGGGACGTATTCTCTCTAGCCTGAAGGATGAGCGCGTTGAGGCGTCGAAGGTGCTTCCTGCCAATGCACAGGCGAAGTATACGGGGGAGAAGCAGGCGTTGATCGACGCCGTGCGTCAGGCACTCTATGCCAGCAAGATCAGCGCCTATGCGCAGGGCATGGCGATGCTGCGCATGGCGAGTGACGAGTATGGCTATGATTTGAATTTGGGTGACGTCGCTGCCATTTGGCGCGCGGGGTGTATTATCCGTGCGCGCTTCCTCAATCGTATCACCGAGGCTTTTGTGCGCCAGCCCGATCTGCCTAACTTGTTGCTGGATGAACAACTGGGTCAAGCTGTGGCAGAGCGTCTGCCCGCATGGCGACATGTTGTGCAGACTGCGGTGGCAATGGGAATCCCGGCAGCAGCCTTTAGCGTGAGCCTCGCTTATTATGATTCTTATCGCAGTGAGCGCCTGCCCGCCAACTTGATCCAGGGTCAGCGTGATTTCTTTGGCGCACATACCTATGAGCGTGTGGATAAGGATGGGATTTTCCATTCTAGTTGGGAATAGCTTGCTACGCCGGTAGCTGCTATATCTGGGGGAACTGAGTTCGCGTTATGAATCGATGGTATGCTTTTTTTGTGGTTTTGTTGATTGCAGGGCCACTTTGGTTGTGGACAAGCCGTGTCTCCGTAATGGCGGATCCGAATTCACTGTCGCCTGAGCCTGCATTGGGGCGACCTGCGCCGGACTTTACATTGGCTACTGTAACGGGTGAGACGTTGCAATTGGCAAGTCTGCGCGGTCAGCCTGTGGTACTCAACTTTTGGGCGACTTGGTGTGGGCCTTGCATCCGTGAGATGCCTGCGCTGCAGACTGCCGCGCAACGTTTTGAGGGTCAGG
>JBBQIG010000119.1:0-10856 GCA_038324715.1 Anaerolineae bacterium
CATGGCATCGCATCCCCATGATTGCCCACCAGGAACAATTTCTGACCGCACGCGGCCCAATGAAAGTCTGGTTTGACCGGGCACGCGAGATGGAACAAATGGAAAAGGTTGTTTCTGTCTCCCCCTTCCCCATGCAACCCTGGCTAGATGTTCCCGAAGGGGGCTGGGTGACGGTGGTGGTGACCAATGATGACCAAGCTCTGGCAGAACGGCTTTCTGCCGAATTGGCGCAGATGGTATGGGACATGCGCGAGCAATTTTGGGTCTATGAGAGCATTCCAGTCGAAGAAGCCGTGCAACGCGCCATTGCCGCGCCACGGGGACTGGTCATCCTCTCCGACACGGGTGATAGCGTCTTTGGCGGCGCAACCGGCGACAGCACAGTGATCCTGCGCGAGTTGATCAAGCAGCAACCCCCTGAACTGGCGCTGGTCTCCATTGTAGACGCCGAAACTGTCAAGGCATGTTGGGCGGCTGGCGCTGGCAGCACCCTTGATCTCGTCATCGGCGGCAAGCTCGACACAAACTTTGGCGCACCCCTGCCCGTATCAGGAGCCAAGGTCGTGGCATTGGGTGAAGGCAATATTGAAGCATCAATGGGCATCCGCAGCGAATATGACATGGGCAGGCGGGCGCTGCTGAAAATTGGCAACATACGCCTAGTGGTCAGCGAGTATGTAGGGGTGGGCGGCAATCATCCAAGCGCCTACGAAAGCTTTGGCATTGACGTTGCCAGTGCCAAAATTGCCGTGCTCAAAACCGCCTCCAATTTCCAATACTACACCGACCTCACTGCCGAGGTGATTCGCGTGGACACTGTGGGGCCAACTATGTCCCACTTGGAGCAATTCAACTGGCAACACCTGCCACGCCCGATCTATCCGCTAGATGAGATCGCCTCTTGGCAAGCCACAGAAGCAACGACTGCCCTATGATTTTGCTACGCAGTTTCCACAGATTCAGATAGAGCTAGATAGAACTCTACATCCTTGCTTGGAGTGGGCAACCTCATTGTGCCACTCCAAGCACCAGACTTGAGCGTCCTCCCTGCTCTGGCAAATTAGTTTGAAGTGCTTTATAGTCATTCTTCTGGCGATAATGCAACTCGATCACCCCACTATTTGCGCCTCCAATTCATCAAATTCCTTAAAAATATCGGGTTGCTCTATCCATCTGAACATGATAGACTAGCCGCTAGCAAGGTCAGATGAGGCTGCTCCCTTCATTCTGCATCACTTACCTGCCAGCGCACACCCTTCACGCACAATATCGGTGCACCTTCAACTAGACTGACAAGCAAAATAGCGGCTTACTTCCTAGTCTGTTCTCTGTTTAACACCTCGAGTCAAACAAGACAGGCAGAATTACCCAGGTGATCGCTTCTTTGCCCCCAAGAAGGCTTTATAGACCTACAGTTCCGGTCTACTGTTTACGTTTTCTGGCTCCCTTTCCCAGTTCGCGCTAGTGCAGACTTTTTACAGTATTTTTTATCCACTCCCCAATTCTGACTTGAATATATCTACTTAGGAGAAACCATGTCCACTCACTCCCCTTTGTTACACTCAGCCCTCTCGCGACGCAACTTTTTGCGTGGTGCAACGGCGAGCGCAGCCCTCTTGCTCGCAGCCTGTGCTGCGCCTGCGGGTGCCCCCACCACTGGTGAAAACGAGGGCGCTGCACCCAGCCAAGAAGATATCGTTCTGCGCTTGCACATGCGTGCTGGCGGGGAAACATCTGAAGCAGCCATCTATGTAACACGCCCCAATGAATTTACTGAGGAAACTGGCGTCCAAGTTCAGTTGGAACCAATTCCCGGCGAAGAGTATTGGGCAAAGATCGAAACGTTGGCAGCCTCTAATACGTTGGGCGACAACATGTTTACCGACGAAAAGAACTGGCAACATAGCCGCGCTGTAAATTTTGGTCTGATCCAAGAGATCGATGACTTTATGGCATCGGAGAACATCTCCAAGGAAGAATGGTTGCCTGGTGTGATTGGCACCTGCATCATCAACGGCAAAGTGTATGGCTTGCCCAAAACCGGGCATCCCGCACATGCCTATATTTGGCTCAATCATGACATGTTGGAAGAAGCAGGCATTGAAGTGCCGGCAGATGGCAGCAATGTGACCTGGGACACC
This sequence comes from Anaerolineae bacterium, assembly GCA_038324715.1. Taxonomy (GTDB): domain Bacteria; phylum Chloroflexota; class Anaerolineae; order Caldilineales; family Caldilineaceae; genus QEUY01. The sequence goes on from JBBQIG010000119.1 coordinate 2,142, forward strand.
TATCGAGAATGGGCAAACCTGCTGGCAAAGGGCGACCCAGATGCGCGTGATGTCTATGGCTTCCACATGCCGACGAATAACATTCAGATGATCATCAACGGTATTCGCACCTTTGGTGGCTGGGAGCTAACTGAGGATGGCACACAGTCACCCGTGATGGATGACGGTTGGACAGGCTCAATTCGCTATGGCCATGCGCTCTACCAAGAAGACAAGGTGATGCCACTGGCATCAAGCATCGGCACAGGTGGCACAGTCGGTCTCTTTGCCGCAGGACGACTCCCACTGATGGTGAACTCACGCGGCACCAACGGTCAGGTACGTGAAGCAGTTGGCCCAGAAGACGGCAGCACAGGCGGTTTCCGCTGGAGCGCCATCGGCTTGGCAGAAGGGCCGAACTTTAATGGTTGGGGCGCAAGCTTGAACACCCATGCGGGGACTACGCAATCGCCACATAAGCTAGAGAGCTTTAAGCTCACCTATGCACTATCAGATGCACGCTTTGCCTATTTGAATGCCAATGAAGTGGGCTATCTGGTAGGCCGCACCAATGAGCTTGAAGAAATTGGCCCCGCCGCGGAAGATCCCTTTATTCAACTGCAACATGCAGAATATGCCAAGGGTGTGCCCTATCGCATTGGGGCCAACTATCGTGGCTTAGAATGGGAGCAGATTATCCGCAACACGACTGACCTAGTCTACTTGGGCGAACGCCAACCAGATGACGCGTTCTTTGGAGAGTTAGAGACTGCCATCAACGAATTGTTGGCACGTCCCGTCTAAGGCGCTTTTAAAGAAATAATGATCCAGATAATTTGAGTAGCAGATCATAAACCCGCTTGTCCACTTACGATGTTTGGATCATTAAATTCCGCAATACGCCTAAGCGAAATAATAAAGCTGGGGCAGATGATAAACGCTGCCCCAGCTTTTCCTCTTCAAGGGCAGCATACGATCATTACCAAGGTTATTACCAGGTGTTAGATTGCAGAATGTGGAAAAGGAGTGGTGAATGGCGACCAATAGCCGCCAGGTAGGAATGGGGGGTACAGGCTCAATAGGTCAACAGGCGACTCCCTACCGCTTGGGTATGAGCCGGCGACGGTGGCTGGAAGCGACTCAGGGCTACCTCTTTATTATGCCGTGGCTGATCGGTTTTTTGGCCTTCACGCTGGGGCCAATGCTGGCATCGTTTTACTATAGCTTTACGCTCTATAACGTGCAGACTTCTCCGCGCTTTACAGGCCTGTACAATTATGATTATGCCTTTACCCAAGACCCACTTTTTTGGGTCTCCGTAAAGCGCACACTCGTCTGGTCGATAATGACCGTATTCCCGTCCCTCATCGGTGCGCTCTTTGCAGCCCTCTTGCTCAACCAGAAGTTGCGCGGAATGTCCTTCTATCGCACCTTCTTCTTTCTTCCCCATCTAACACCCGTTGTCGCAGCAGCTATCCTCTGGACATGGATTTTGCAGCCTGATATCGGCATCTTCAATACGGCGCTAGCAAAAATCGGCATTCGTGGGCCAAATTGGTTACAAGATATTCATTGGTCTATGCCCGCGCTGGCAATGATTGCACTGTGGACAACCATTGGTGGCAACAAGATGCTGATCTTCCTGGCAGGTCTGCAGGGGATTCCCGAATCGCTTTACGAAGCAGCCGAAATTGATGGGGCTACCCGGTCGCAAAAGTTCTTTGCCATCACCCTACCGCTCATTTCACCCGCCATGTTCTTCAACTTAATTTTAGGAGTTATTTCCAGCTTCCAAGTCTTTGGCATGGCTTTTGTCACCACTAAAGGCGGCCCCGCTTATGCAACCTATTTCTATGCACTACATCTCTATCAACAGGCTTTTGTGAGCTTTGATATGGGCTATGGAAGTGCCTTAGCGTGGATCTTCTTTGCTGCGGTGCTGTTGCTAACGCTCTTACAGCTCTGGCTGCAAAAACGTTGGGTCTACTATGAGAGTGCTGTCTAGAAAGTAAATAACCCATGCAAGCAACTGTACCCAATCCAACGTCCACGCCCGCACAACGCGCCAATATGCTCCATCGTGCGGGAGCAAACTTCAATCGCCTGGTGCTCTATGTGATCACCATCGTCTTATCACTCTTATTCCTCTTTCCATTCTTTTGGACAGTAACAACTTCACTAAAAAAGTCGGTTGAGCTGATCAAATTCCCGCCGACCATCCTGCCCGAAACGCCTCAGTGGGAAAATTACACCCAGATTTGGGGATTGGGAGCAGGCATCAACTTTGGGCAATTCTTCCTCAACAGCGCCATCATCACAGGCTTGGCGTTGGTAGGGCAGATTATTTCAGCCTTCCTGGTCGGCTATGGCTTTGCGCGTTTTCGCTTTCCAGGACGTGAGGTACTCTTTGCAGCCTGTTTAAGTACGCTCATCCTGCCGCCCCATGTGACCATTATTCCACTCTTTGTCTTGTTCCGATCACTGCATTGGATCGACACTTTCTTGCCGCTGATTGTACCAAGCTTCTTCGGGGGAGGTGCATTCACCATTTTCCTGGTGCGCCAGTTCATCATGACCCTGCCCATTGAAATTGACGAGGCAGCCTTAATGGATGGAGCCAGTCGCCTGGGCATTCTCTTCCGCATAATTCTGCCCAATTCCGGCCCTGTGATCGCAACCGTGGCAATCTTTGGCTTTATTGGACACTGGAACCAGTTCCTGGAACCACTAATTTTCCTCAACAGCGCGCGTAAATATACAGTCCCGTTGGGATTGTGGTTCTTGCGCGCGCAAGAGGGGCAAGCTGGCTTGCCTAAAGATAACCTGCTGATGGCCGGTTCAGTATTAGCAACGTTACCCATCATCATTATTTTCTTCTTCGCACAAAAATATTTCGTGCGCGGCATTGCCATGACAGGGTTAAAGGGTTAATCCATCCTTGCCGGAAGCTCTAAAACTTCTGGTAAGGAATATCCATCAGTACTCAATTTTCCACTACTCTAACTACACCGCTCACCTTATCAGCCTTCATCTAGTAACATCCATTTGTTCCCAATAAGTTCCAAACACACCGCCATGCTCAACAGAAGCTAGAAAGAATGCTTACTCGTTATGCGACCAGCACTCGGTATTCGTGATCTTTCAGAGGAGAACCTCACCTATGCACGCCAAATCGGCGTGCGCGATCTTGTTGTGGTTTCGCCAGACGGACTAACCGCAAGTGGCCCTTATTATGACTATGCACGCCTCGTCCAACTGAAGACCCGCGTCGAAAACGCAGGGCTGCGGATTGCGGCACTCCAGAACATTCCTACCTCTTGGTACGACAAGATTCTCTGGGGGCTGGATGGACGTGATGAACAGTTGGAAAATTACTGCCGCACCATTGAGAATGTGGGACGTGCAGGCATTGAAATCATGCACTATAACTTCCACGCCGTTCGTGTCTGGCGCACCAGCCGCCACACACGCGATCGCGGTGATGCACATGTCACCAGCTATGACCATGCCCTCATGGAAAACGCACCGCCAGAGGGTGGGCGCGAACTCGGCTATGAAGAGTTGTGGGACAACTTCGAATACTTTATCAAGAAGATTATGCCGGTGGCGGAGCAATTTGGTGTCAAAATGGCGCTGCATCCCGATGATCCCCCAATCACGCCCATTGCCGGGGCCGCATGTCTTTTTATCGATGTGCCAGCCTTCCAGCGCGTCATCGATATGGTGCCTAGCCCATCTAATGGCTTGCTCTTCTGCCAGGGCTGCTACACCGAGATGATGGGCAGCAACGTCTTCGATGCCATCCGTCACTTTGGGCGACAGGGCAAAATCTTCTATGTCCACTTCCGCAACGTGGCGGGACAAATGCCAGCCTTCCGCGAGACCTTTAGTGACTCTGGCGATATTGATATGTTGGAAGCAATCAAGGTTTACAAAGAGGTGGGATATGAAGGCGTAATGATTCCAGATCATCTTCCTCATATCATCAATGACACCCCCTTTGGTCATCAGTCCAACGCCTATGCCATTGGCTACATGCGTGGGATTATGAAAGCAGCCGGGGCGTTGGAGGAAGACTGGGACTCAAAGACGGCTTCGTATAAAAGCTAGTGCGCTGAAGCCTTAGAATTTGTGAAAGTTTTGTAGGAGTAGCTCTTGGGAATCATGCAAGAGCTACTCCTACTTCTCTTTTAACCGCTTCTCTTTTAACAGTACGTGACACTGTGCAACATAAAGTCCTTCAATTTGCGATGGCAATTTCTGCGACTCCCCTCTGCACTGGCAGTAGTGTAGAATAGGAACGCAAGGACTTTTATCCCCACCCACAATGCATCAATCACAGCATCAATCACAGCATCAATCACAGCAACGAAGGAATGCTCAATGTCCAAACTGCGACAAAAAGTAATGATCCTCTACCTATCAGACTCGGCCTTGGACAGCACGGTGAAAGGCTGGACGATGTATGATGGCACGGGCAAGGAGCACCATACAACCGGGGATAGCGACACACCACCCTATGAGAATGGGCTAGATGCGCTGTTGGATGGTTGGCGAGTGATTCAATTCCCCCAACTGATCCCACCCTATCCAGGGTTGGAATACACCACATCGTTCCAAATGTATGAGTTCATCTTTGAAAAATTGGAGGAAATTCATGGTTGAGAAGAAATATCTCCTAAGCACGAAGCAGATGGCTGAATTTGTAGCCAAGGGTTTTTTGCGCTTTGACGAGTTAGTTCCCGATGAAATTAACCAAGCTGTCATGGCAGAGTTTGATGCTGGCACAACCAAAGCCGCAGCCGCCAGCACGCCACTTTCCGAATGCTATCCAGAACCATCGGCAGTGGGACGAATGCTGCGGTTGCCAGAATTGCAAGGCATTATTTACAGCTTGGTCGGCCCTGACCCTGCCTTTGACCACCACGCCATCCACGTGCGCCAGCCCAACGAAGGCAAAGCCCAGGGGATGCACGGTGACTCAATCATCGACACCCGGCTGCACTTTGATATTCAGATCATGTACTTCCCCCATGACGTGCCGTTGGAGATGGGCGGGACTCTGGTCGTTCCTGGTAGCCAATACCGCCGCATCAATGAGATGGACATTGCACGCTATCAAAATCTCAAGGGCCAAATTCCAATGGTCTGCAAAGCCGGTTCAATCCTGGTCTTGCATCACGGCATCTGGCACTGTGGACGCCAAAACCGCACAAACCAAAAGCGCTATATGTTCAAGGTACGCCTTAATGCACGCGTGCGCCAACATCGGCTTTGGAACACAGACGATCTTGAGCAATTGAACAGCGGGCACAAGCCGATTTTCACCCGCGAAACCAATGCCGTGGAGGATGTACAGACGATCCTTTCACGCCAGGAGCCTTGGTTTGAAGGAGCCGCGGGGCGTTTGGAGATCATCAACCGCATTAAGCAGTGGCGATTCCTCACAGGCGATGAAAACTTTGACGTACATTACTGGCTGACGCGCCTAGAAAACATGCCAGAAACTCGGCTAGAGGCAGCATAGGGCGAGAGATGCTCGTAGTTCATTAAGTGCGCTTGAGCACCGGATGACGGATAAAAAGGCCGCTGCCTGTGGGCAGCGGCCTTTTTCAATCTATGACTATGTAGAACATTTGGTACGGGTCAGGATGAAAAATATCTCCTGTACACTATCCCTTTGCGCTTATGAAAATTCCGCTACTGGAACCTGACGCATCACAGCGAATGACTGACGATGCAATTTGATACGTTCCAATTCATGCAAGGTCTCAGCAGTCAGGTAGCTTTCACCGCAGTAAGGACAACTCACGACAGGCACGTTTTCAATTAGCAACAGCGTTTCCCCCTTACCATAAGTTCGGGACACATGCCGAATCTTTGCTCCTGCCTTCCCGCAAATCTCACAAACAAGCTCGCTAGCCTCAGGTTTATTCATATAGCTCGATAGACTCTGGTGTGTGCGAATCAACTCATCAACATCTGCTCCAGCGTATCCGACACCTGGGCGTAGACGGGTGAATCGGAACGCGTCAGTCGAATCTGGTTGGCAACCCGGCGCAACAGCCCTGGATTGACCTCTGCCAATCCTTGCGTCATCGAGAACCAAAGGCGTTGCAATTCCTGATTCTGGTGCGTGGCAGCACTCACGGCAATCTCCGCGGGCGAGGTGGTGCTAAGGCTAGGGTTTGCTGCTGTCAGCCCCAACTCACGCCATGCGTTGACCCAATAGTAAGAGAGCATGGGGTTAATCAGCCCGCGCATCCGGCTCCACAAGGGATCATCTTCCTGCACCAGATAGAAGAAGGCGAGATAGTAGGGTCTTGAGTTCGAATAGTCGCGGTGAATCTGCGACAGTTCACCCGCCTTAACCGACGCATAGGAAGCCATATACCAACGCAGATCTTCCAAGCTTGAACCAGGATCGCTACTCTCCACCACATCCCATTGCAAGCGACAGGCAAAGAGATAGGAGCGTGCAGATGCCGAAAAGTCCTGCGAGCGTTGCAGCATGGCAGTCTTAGAGAGCATACGCGCCTTCTCTTGCGTGCGCGGCAAGTTGTCTGGCAACTGGACATGAGATAGATCATAGCGGATGAGCTGAATGGCTGGCTCATCCGCAAAAGGGATTGCGCTCTGCCCGGGTAGCGAATAGCGCCCCTCTTGCAGCGCAACCAACCCTCGCTCCTCCAAATCCACCAGCAGACTTTGAATATAATCTTGCTGGTCACGGTCGTTGAGCAGAATCATGCCCAACTCTTCCTTGTCAATCTCCAACCCCGCATTGATCACCGCATAGACAAAGCCCGATTCCGCTCGTTGCACAAACGCGGCCTCAGAATCGATCTCCTCCGCCAGCTTTACCGGCACATGCACGGACGCCACTTGTTCATTGTAATCAAACGCGCGTTGACGAAAACCCATCTGCCAGATTTGACGCAAGGTTGTCTTAGAGCGGATCATCCCCTGTGCCTCATAGCGCAGGCAAAGCTCCTCCAAGAGATCATCGGTCGTGCGTTCGCCGGGGTGCTCATTGAGTTCGCGATAGATATCGCGCAGCACATCGCGCCGCGTCGCAAAATCCACCGACGTCATCTTCAAACGGTTAAAGATTTGCTTATATTGCAGCCGCAACGAAGGCTTAGGCGTGACCACATCCACCCCTTGTACCACTGCCGCCATCGCCGCGGTCACACTGCTCTTACTGGCAAGTCCATGACCATTGGAGGTGACAATCGGAGCCTCCCACGGTTGCAAGTCAATATCAACGGGCGCATTAAAGTCGATGGGTGCAACATAAAGCTGCATCTCCTTGACAAAAAGCCGGATCACATCAACATTGTTTTCCAGCCAATTCTTAAATTGTGAAAAGCCAAAGTTAGCTTCGTTGAAGGCCGAATCCATCAGCAACATGGTCTGCTTTAACTTTGCTGCCAAGACGGGGACTTCCGCCCTTTGCAGATGAATTTGCAGCGCTTTGACCAAGAGTGAGCGTGCAAGCTCATTGTCAGCCGTTGCGCTCTGGTGCAGTTGCTGCATATCGTGCATTTCGCCGAGCACGGCTTCCAGATAAACGAATTCGTCACAAGCCTTGATCAACAGGGGATGGGTCACATCGCGCGGGCCAATGCCCAATGTGTAACGCCCATACTCACGCAACTTGACCACTAAAGGGCCAAAGTCGCTATCACCAGAGACAATCACAAAGGTCTGGATTTGGGGGCGGTTGATGGCGGTTTCCAGAGCATCAAGCGCCATTCGAATATCTGCACGATTCTTGCCCGCGCGCACGCTATAAATCTGAATCAGATCCGCCGAGTTGTTCATAAGATCTTCGCGGTAGTGAGAAAAGCGGCTCCAATCCCCATAAACACGCTTAATCGCCACCGGCCCTCGGCTTTGGAGATACTCCATTAGCGGGGTTAACTCAAAATCAATAAACTCCTGTTCTGCCCATAATGCTACATTTTCAAAATCGATAAAGACGGCAATTTGGTTGTTCATATAGCTACTATTTGGTTGGTGACTACCGAACATTTGAATCCCTAACCCGTGGTTACTCACAAGAGTCTCCTACTGGTAATTTTCAACAGGTAACTTTTGACGGAAAACGAAACGACTTCAATGGCAGAAATACTTCAGAAATAGCATATAAAACCATTGGATTACAAGACTCTTCCAATCACAGACTCTTCCAATCATAGCATAGGCAGCGTTTTTGTGCAGACACCGGGCAAAGCGTAGTTTGGCTACGGCCCTAGCCTTTCCCTTTGACTGGATATTGACTAGATACACGCTTTCACATTTGCAACAAGCGCAAAAGCACACCTCAATTTGAGGGTCTTGATAAGAGTCTTGATGCACAAAAAAACGCAAACAAATTGCTAATGTTAACCATATGTTTTACTGACCTGGTTCATGTAGACTTAGGAATGTAACGTAAAGAACACGAACAGCGTGTAAAGACAGATAAAGTAAGTATTAAGATAAGTATAGTAGGTCAGAATGATGACCAGGGAGTCAAAAAGGACTCCTAAACAAAAGTACACAGCTAAATACCTCGTAGTAACTTGTAGTAAAGCAGGATGAAGTTTAAATACGAGGTCGGTTAAATAGTACTTATCGGCGAGAACATTGATTCTCGAGGCAAACGCAAATTCAGGAGGAAAACAGTTCGTATGGCTAAGATTATAGGCATTGACCTAGGTACAACCAACAGCGTAGTCGCTGTGATGG
>JBBQIG010000120.1:0-10814 GCA_038324715.1 Anaerolineae bacterium
TCGTCCGTCTACCAGACCTGGGCAAGTGGTTCGTGACCATCTCTCCCGCCACCGTTTGGGAGACTTAATTCAATCGCAGTCCCTAAGACCATTGATGCCACTGTGAGAGCTGGAATCTTGCATTGCATGAGGGTGTATAAGGAGTTTATGTAAGGCACCCGCTAGCGGAGAACGACCCGCTGCACTGATAGCATGACGGTCAGCAGCGAGTTCTGTCGCGGTACGAAACAGATCTCGCCATTCTGCCACAATAGGCAGGAAAAACAGCAAGGCGGCTATGCCATCTATTACCAGAGTACGGAGGGGATCATAATGGCGCTGGTGGTGGTCTTCATGTAATAGAACTGCCTTTAGCTCTTTATCTGAAAGCGTAGCCAGTAGACCCGTGCTAATACAGATGCGAGGTCGTAGCAGGCCAAAGCAAAAGGCCATGGGGATCTGCGTGGACAACACCACGATTCGCTGGGTCAAACCTAATTCAGCGCAAAGGGAGATAACCTGGGGTGAAAGTGCAAGAGACCGATCTAATACTGGAACAAGCTTTAAGCAGGCAAGAAAGCAATGGCTGTGCCACAGTCGCCGGCTCACTAGATACATTCCATACCCCAGTACAACGACCATCCCTACACGGGTTAGCGCACTCAACCATGTGATCAGTAGGGTCGGCACCGGTAGGATGATGCCATAACAACATGGTGCCCAATGCAAAAGTAATCCGTACATAAGCCAGTGAGACTGAGCAGTGACCATACAGACGAGAGCCAAGCCCAATAGAGCAACCAGGAGTCGCTGAGTTAGTCTACGCATTATCCTGTTCCTCCTGAGCCTGCCGTGCCAGTTCTGCCAATCGCTCTAGTTGTCTCGGATCTGTGACCGAAAGTTGCTCTACAAACTGACGAATGATTAACTCACCGCCAAAGTCAGTTAATAGGGTCTGGACAACTCGATTGACCGCATGCGATTCCAACTCCTCACGTGTCTTTTCTGCTCGGTAGACGTAGCTCTTATTCTGCTTGTCAGCTATTAATAGTCCCTTGTCAACGAGGCGACCCATCACGGTCATAACTGTGGTGTAGGCAATCTTGCGGTGCTCTAGTAATGCATCTAACACATCTCGCACCGTCACAGTTTTATGTGTCCAGACGATATGCATGATGGCAAGCTCAAGTTCGCCGAGCAACTTCTCAATTCCCGTGCCTGCTTGTTGTATAAGTGGGTCACTACGTTTTGCCATCACCTGTCTCCTCCAAAATTGCTTGCGTACTGCACTATTGTAGTACAGTAAATCCTAGTGTACCAAGTGAACAAGAGAATAGATAGCGCAGGGATGGAAGCAAGGGGGATAATGGAGAACTTGGTCAGTCGAGCATTACACCGAACCTATTGTCTTGTTGGAACGTGTGGGCTGCTCATACTGCTGCTCACGGGATGTGGTAAGCCGCATGAGTTTGCTGGCACGCAACTCGATGCACCGCGACCCGCCAGCGACTTTTCAGGGATAAATTGGGACAGCACGCCTTTTCATTTGAGTGACCTTCGCGGCCGGGTGGTGCTACTTTTCTTTGGCTATACTACTTGCCCAGATGTCTGTCCTTTAACTCTTGCCGAAATGAAAGCAGTCGAGAAAGATCTGGGTGAACAAGCCGAAGAGGTCGAGGTTGTCCTCGTGACAGTGGATCCAGAACACGACACAATTGAGCGGCTAGCCCAATATATATCTGCCTTTGATTCTACATTTTATGGAGTACGGCTGGATGAGCCAACCCTAACTGCCACCAGGAAAGCTTACGGGATCTATGCCGAAAATGTTGTGAGTGAATTAGGGGCAACCATAGTAGAGCACTCAATCGATCACGGTAGCTACACGCTCTTGATTGACCCGCAAGGGAACTGGCGAGTGGTCTACTCTTATGATATTGATGCCAGAGCCATTGCTGAGGATATCCGTTACTTGTTAAACGAATCATTTGAATAGTGAAGGCAAACACCCTGGCGAAGCAAATCTTGGAAGAAAATTCAGCCAGGATCGTCTTGTGTGGAACTTTGGGGAGCGGGCATTGTGATACGGAGTTCGGTTTCAGCGTGGCTGGTGTGGCTTGTCGTGGGAAAATGGAGGCGACGAAAAAGACGCAGTGCAGGCAAATTGTCGGCAGAAATTGTGGCAATGACCGTCTCAACGTTCATGCGCTGCGCCAATGTCGGCAGCCGCTGGAGCAACGCACGCCCCACCCCGCGCCCCTGGAAGTCGTCGCGCACCACAACCGCGGCCTCGGCAACCTTATCTTGTGGCGCACCGAGTCTTAGTACACCCACAACGCCTGGCTCTCCCCCTTGATAATCCACCGCCACCACGGCTCCTCCAGTGTGAAGGTTGTCTACTGTGGCAAAGTTGTGGGCATGGTACGCCTTTGTGTCAGCATCCAGGTAGTCCACGTTAGTATGGAAACGATTCCGTCGTGTCTGTGAAGAAAGATGCTCAAAGAAATCCAGTAAGCGCGGCTCATCTTCGGGATGGATCAGCCGCGCATAGAGCCAGTAGCCATCTTTGGTGAGGAACCAAGCAGGAATTGCCGTCAACCGTTGCAAAGCAAACAAAGGTGCCATGTTCAACTCAGCCACGTTTAGTTCAATTGAGATATTTACTTTTGTCTGCTCTTTCTTCTTCACGTCGGAATCCATAATCCTTCCCAGGTTGCCCAGGTAGTCTCTGCCAGATTAGGTGCAGAGAGACAGTGAGGCCCACCCACCACTGCCAGCCGTTCTTGAAGCAACAGACTATCGGCAAGCGTGCCCACAGCAATACTAACCATGCCAGCCCGTCGCGCAGCCTCAATGCCATGAATGCTATCTTCCACCACAACACAATCTGCGCAGGATGCATTGACCGCCGCTGCCGAATTCAGAAAGAGATCCGGGTAGGGCTTGCCACGTGCCAGGGTTGCACCCGATAGAATGCCTAGAAAATAATCACCAATGCCCAGCTTGTTCACCATCGCCACAATGTTTGCCATTGGCCCCGACGAAGCAATCACTTGCTGCACTCCGGCTGCCGCCAACATCGCCAAACAATCGGCAACACCGGGCAGCAAGTGCAAATCACCGGTGAGCAACAAATGACGAACCGTTGCCTCCTTGTGATCCGCAATCTCCGTAATGCGTGGCGCGCTGGGGTCAATCTGGAACTTTTCAGCCAATATGCTGCGGTTGTTGCGCCCAAAGCCCGCTATAAATTCTGCATAATCATAGGGAAGCCCAAGCTCATCCATAATCTGTTGCCACGCATGATAGTGCAACTCCCCCGTATCAGCCAGGGTTCCATCCAGATCCCACAAAACAGTCCGCATCATCGTTCTTTCTAACTTTGGTCTTGAAACTTTAGGGTACTGCGAATAAGACTTCTGCTCAGCCCAAGCTCAACCGCGCGACCACATGCACATGATGCGTTTGTGGACGCATGTCCAGCGGTTGGACATAATCCAGCCGGTATCCAGCACTGATCAAGGCTTTGAGATCACGCGCCAGCGTCTCTGGCTCACTCGACACATAGACCACCCGTTGCGCGCCCAACGTGGCAATCTGCGTACAGATCTTCAAGTTCAACCCGCTACTGGGTGGAGTCACCACCACACCGTGCGTGCGCCGCGCCTTGATTTCAGGACGACTCAACGCCCTATCCACCCCCTCAGTCAAAATGCGCGGCGGCACCTTGTTATAGAGGCGATTGCGAATCGACGCAACGTTGCGCCGCGCATCACGCGCCGCCGTGGCATCGGGTTCGACGCCAATCACATCCGCACTCATCACCGCCAGGGGCAGCGTAAAGAGTCCCACCCCGCAAAAGAGATCCAGAAACATCTGATCCGCACCAGGTTCTAGCGCGCCAATGACCACCTCAACCAGTTGCTCCGTCATCGGGGTGTTGACCTGAAAAGGCGATTGTGTACCGACAAAATAGCTAAAATTGCCCACGTCAACCTTGTCGGGCAGGCGCAAATTCCAATCCCCTCGTCCTGCCACGCCGGACGCCGCTGTCTGCTGCAACGCTTCCTGCAGCACCGGCTCCAAAATAGGACATTCGTCCACCGCAATCAGCGCAGAAGGCTTCCCCACTTGCTTAACTGCGGTATAGGCAGGATGCCCTGTGGGTAGCAATCTGAACTGGGCAGCATTGCGATAGCCATAAGCATGAAGGCTAGACAGACAAGGGCGTACAGGCGGATCGCTGATCTTTGCCACCTGGATTAGCTGGCTACGCACCAAATCTGTCTTGGCAAGCACCTGCGCCGCATAGCGCATCTGCTGCCAGGTGCAGCCAGCACAGGATCCGAAAAATTCACAGAGGGGCAGGGTACGTGCAGGAGAAGGGGTAATAATCTCCACCAGTTGCGCCCGTGCAAAAGTGCGTTTGCGCTCCACCACTTCAACGCGCACCGTTTCACCAGGCAGCGCATAGGGAACTAAGACCATCAACCCATCCAAATAGCCAATAGCCTCCCCCGTGGGCGCAAGCTCGGTCAACACGAGCAGTTCATAGGAAAGGACAGTCTGGATTGCCATATCCTCATCATACTGGGGAAAAGAGCAGGGGCAAAATGATTACGCAGATTTCTCGCCCAACGTGTATACTTTTAGTGCCATCTCGAATCAATTCCCAATGACTCTGCAACTTTCGTCAGACCCTACCTCAATTATGCGGGTGTAATGATGCTGGTGTTCTGACGCTTACTCTATTCACCAGGAGAAATTTAACGTATGTCAATCAAAATTGCCATGATCGGCGCTGGATCAATCGGCTTCACGCGCAAGCTCATGCACGACATCTTGGCTGTGCCGGAACTAGCCGATAGCACCTTTGCCCTCATGGACATCTCACAAAGCAACTTGGATATGGTCGAGCAATTGTGCACGCACGATATACGTGCCAACAATCTGCCCGCACGTATCCTTACCACCACCAACCAGCGCGAAGCCATTGTCGATGCCGATTATGTGATCTGTACCATCCGCCAAGGGGGTCTAGCCGCCTTTCAGACCGACATTGACATCCCCCTCAAATATGGCATTGACCAATGTGTGGGCGACACCCTTTGTGCAGGCGGCATTATGTATGGGCAGCGCACCATTCCCGCGCTGCTGGACATCTGTGATGACATTCGTGAAGTGGCGCAACCCGATTGTCTCTTCCTCAACTACTCCAACCCGATGGCAATGAATGTATGGGCGTGCAACACCTATGGCGGTGTGCCCACCATTGGACTCTGTCATGGTGTGCAAGGGGGTCACTGGCAGATTACCCGTTGCATCGAAAATTGGGCCAAAAAGGAAGGGCTGATTGGCCCCGACGAGACCATTCACCGTCGCGAGGTCGATATCGTTGTGGGTGGTATCAACCATCAAACATGGTACATTGAGGTGCAATGGCGCGGTATCGATATGACACCGCGACTGCTCGAACTCTTCGAGATGCACCCCACCTATCCCACCACTGAAAAAATTCGCATCGACATGCTGCGTCGCTTTGGCTATTACACCACCGAGTCCAACGGTCATGTCAGCGAATACGTACCCTGGTATCGCAAGCGCACCGATGAAATCAATGAGTGGATTGACCTCTCCAGTTGGATCAATGGTGAGACAGGTGGTTATCTGCGCGTCTGCACCGAAGGACGCAACTGGTTCGAGACCGACTTCCCCAACTGGCTCGCCCAAGATCCCCCTGTGATCAGTGCCGACAAGCGCAGTGAAGAACATGGCTCCTACATCATCGAAGCGTTGGAGACAGGACGCATCTACCGTGGCTTTTTCAATGTGCTCAACGAAAACCACATCACCAACTTGCCCAATGGCTGCGTAATCGAAATTCCCGGCTATGTAGACCGCAACGGCATCAATATGCCGGTGTTGGGCGATCTGCCCTTGGCTTGCGCTGCCACTTGTTCTGCCAGCGTGCGCGTGCAGGAGATGGCTGTGGAAGCCGCTGTGCTGGGCGACGTAACGCTGCTCAAGCAAGCCATGCTCCACGACCCGCTAACCGCTGCCGTCTGCAACCCCGAAGAGATTTGGCAGATGACCGACGAACTGCTGGTGGCACAAGCCGAGTGGCTCCCTCAATATGCCGACGAGATTGCCAAGGCTCAAGCACGTCTTGACGAAGCCGAACGCACCGGCAAACGCGTCAAGACAGTTGAAACGCGTGGCGCAGCCCGCATCGAGACCAAGAGTGTGGAAGAAATGGCAAAAGACAAAGAGACCGCCCGCGCCAACGCCGCCGCTGCCGACAAGGGCAAGATGACCAAAGAGCCTGCGCACTAACCTCCTGAATTCACACTAATGGAGATCATGCCCACTACATCCTTCTCGGAAACCTACGGCTTCCGAGAAGGTACAAATTTTCTATAAATATCCAAAGGATGGGCATGCCGGAAATTTTAAGCGCAGGCTATTATCTACAATATCTTTGGGAGAAGCGCCAACGGCTAGATGCCCTAGCAGGCTTTGACCTGGAACGAATGCGGCATACTCTTGCCACATTTCACCTAGATATGGTCCAATCGTCAACAGCCATACCCCAAGTACCAATGACCGATGTAGAGCGCCACATCGTAGCTGTCTATACAAATCTCTTGCAGCGCGGGTTACCCACGCTTGCCCCGTTGCGGGTCGAGCGGACGCTGGCGGCAAGTGTACCCGAATCAATTTCTTTGCAAGAACAATGTGTGGGTGGTGCATACCATTTTGAGCATGGGGTGATGAATCGTCAGTTTGAACAAGATTGGCTAGATGCGCTGGTCGATGCCCATCTGACAATTGATGCACGGCTGAACCCGGCTGACCATCGCGCCGAAGAGTTTGACGCAATTGCAGAGTCCGCCAACTTTGGTAGTAGCGCCGAGCATTATTTCTATACGCACCTACTACCCAAAAGCATCGGCCCTGCAGCAACCCTCCAGGTCGAATTGCAACGCTCACTGGCATCGCTGCTGCCAGAGTCAACTCAAGCCAACTTTCAGCGCCAACGGGTTGACTTCGCCCTGGAGATTGGTTCTATGCGTGTTGTCTATGAGATAGATGGAAGCCAGCATCAAAGCCACATGCAACGGCAAGCAGACAAGCAGCGCGATCAAGTCCTTCTCAAAGCTGGCTGGCGTACAGAACGCATCCCCATAAGCCAGATGGACGACCCCGAAGCAGTTGAGCGGCTGCGGGATCGCCTGCCCAGCGCGGATGCAGCCTTGACGCGGCTCAACCGTCTCTATGCAAATCCGCTTTGGGCTACGCCACAGGGGTGCGCCGCTCTCAATTTGGCGCTAGGCCCTTTTGGGGTTGCACGCATCCAGCGGACATTGCTCTGGGCACTCGAAGAAGGACGGCTCCGGCTCGATCAGCCACTCTGGCGCTTGGTCATTGTCGAGCGCGATCTGCGCGTGGGCGCACTCGCCGTGACAGACTTTCTTGAACATCTAACCGCCTTCTATCGTCTCTGGCAATTAGATCGTCGCCTGCCCACCATTGAGCTATGGCTCTATCACACAGATGAATTTAGCACATCTCCATCCCTAATTAGCACAGATGAACTCGCAGCATTCTCCATACAGGTCACGGAAAGGCGTCTCGACGAGGCAACCCAAGCGTATGTGAATGGCGATCTGCTGATCGACACCGCCCTGTTGCAACCACCAGGCTTTCAACGGCTGGATGCGAGTTTCATCAACCGCCACTTGACGACGATGGGCATAACGGTAGAGTTGCGCGCTAGCCTCTCCGCCTATGACAACCGTCGCCTAGCCATCTGCACGCCTCAACCCTATCCCACTCACATTGATGTTGAGCCAGCCCTAATCTTCTTTCTAAACAACGTTTTCCGCAAAGCAACCTTCCGCGATGGACAAATAGGCATCTTGGCAAGGTCGCTGGCGCTGAAGCCAGTCATTGGTCTGCTACCCACGGGTGCAGGGAAGTCAATTTGCTATCAACTGTCGGCATTGCTCCAACCTGGTTTGACGCTCATGGTCGCACCACTCAATTCGCTGACCATGGATCAAGTAGACAATTTGAGCGAACTATTGGCGATTGACTGGGTAGAATACATCAGCAGCCAGCGCATGACCGATGAACGCAAGCAGATTCAGGCGCGCATGGCACGCGGCGAACTACTGTTGGTGCTGATTGCACCAGAACGGTTGCAAAGCCGAGATTTCCGCGAATACCTTTACGACTTAACGCGTACACGCAAGATTCCAGTGACCTATGCTGTCATCGACGAAGCTCATTGTGTTTCCGAATGGGGTCAGGAGTTCCGCACAGCCTATCTCAAGCTAGCCTCAACGCTACGCACCACCTGCCAATTTGGCGACTACAAGCCGTCAATCATAGCGCTGACCGGGACTGCCTCCTTCGCTGTACTCTCCGACGTGCAGCGCGAGATTGGTGTAGAGGATGAAAGTGCAAAAGTTTATCCAAAAAGCTTTGATCGCCAAGAGCTTAGCTTTGGCATCAAGAAGGTACGCTCTTCGCAAAAGGCATCTGCGTTGCGGGGCATCATGCAGCAGAGTCTTAGTAGCCAAGGCTGGACAACTGACGGCAAGATGAAGTCCGAAGCGCTCGCCGAGAAAAGCAGTTGGATCATATTTGTCCTCCATACGAATGGCAACTATGGTGTCTTAGATGTACGTGCAGCGATCCAACGAGTCGATAACACGTTGGGTGTAGAAGTCTTTAGCGGTGCGCAACCTAAATACTTTAGCGGCGACGATTACAACGCCCACAAGGTGAAGGTGCAGCGCGACTTCAAAGACAATGCTTTCCCCATCCTGGTGGCGACCAAAGCCTTTGGCATGGGCATTGACAAAAGCAACATCCGCTACACCGTCCATTACAACATTCCACAATCGTTGGAATCCTATTATCAGGAAGCCGGACGTGCAGGGCGGGATCGCCAGAATGCCGTTTGTTGGATCATCTTCTCTGATGATTATCCCGACGAAGCTGACCATGCGCTCCATCCCGATACATCTCTCACCGACGTTAAGATGATTGCGAATCAGGGTCACGATCGCGGTGATGTACAACGCCTACTCTTTCTGCAACAGCGATCATTTCCTGGCGTTGATGTTGAACTTGATAAAATTCGTGATTTATTACATATCTACTTACTGCCTAAACTAGTAGGGATTGAGATTGGAGATCAAGTTAGCGTTTCTGTCCCCTCTGGCAAGGAAGATGAAATAGAAAAGGCGATCTACCGTCTTTCGATTTTGGGCTTTGTCGAAGATTACACCATTGACTATGGCGCAAATTGCCTTGATGTAACCTTAACTAAAGTTCCAGAGGCAACTTATATCCATTCGTTACAAACTTACATCCGGCGTTACAAGACCCGCGATGTCTCCGAAAGTGTAGCCGCCGATATAGAACGGGAGCCTGAGCAGACCACGCTGGTTAAATGTGTTGGTTACCTACTGCGCTTCATCTATCGCGAGGTCGAGCGCAAACGCCGCGTGGCGATTCAGTCGATGCTTGAGGTGGCGCGACGTGCTGCTGCCGCCAGCGATCCAAAGAGCGCCAGCGAAGTGCTGCGTAATGAACTGTTGGCCTATCTAGAGAAATCTGTCTTTACCGAACCTTTGGTGCAAATGGCGCAACGAAGCGAGCCAGGAGAATGGGTTGCCTTGTTAGAAACTCCTGACGAGATTGGTATCCCACTCTTACGCAGCGTGGATGGTGTACGCCAGTTAATCGGTGGCTGCCGCCGCACCTTAGAAAGCTATCCTGATCATCCAGGGCTGCTCTTTCTCAGTTCATTAGCCCGTCTGCTGCTGGCTGCACCCGAAATAGAAGTAGCTCTTGAGGAAGTTAGGCAGGCGTTCATAGCCTTACAAAAAGAAACAAGAACAGACGCTGATCGACTTCAAACAAGCACCCTATTGCTCGATACTTATCAATATTGGCTGCAAGAAACTAACGACCACGAGGCGATTATGTCCAGTATTGCCACCTGTGCCTTAAATGCCGATCCTTCACGTTCACTCGCGCGCTTTGTCCATACACAGACCCCGCAACGAAGCCGAACTATCCTTCTTAACCTCACCTTTCGCAATGTTCAACGCTTGACAGAGCGGCTCTGCGCATAAACCCTAGAAAGAAATATTGATGTCCGACTCTTTTCTTGAAACAGACGAAATCTTGCAGGCACTGGTTCTTGAGCTTGAAAAATTCAAAACATCATCCGAGCAGTTAGCGCTTGCCGAGGAGAACACGGGTGATCTGCTCAGTGCTTGCAACGAGTTAGTGGAGCTTTGTAAGCACCTCATAGAACGAAATAAGCAACAGTTAGACGAGACCGTTCAATTAGCGCGAGATACTGAAGAACGTCATAATTTGGTTATCGATGCACATCAAGAATCGACGGCTTCCACCAAAGAAAAGCTAAACGCCCTTGCCACCACACTCACAACCAACGAACGTATCATCAACGGAGTTGCCAATACGTTAGAAACACATGGTAAACAACTAGACATTGCGGCTGCTTCAACTGAAGAAAAGCTTAATGCCCTTACCACTACACTTGCTACCAACGAGCATGTTATCAACGGAATTGTCGATACGCTAGATAAGCGCGGCAAACAGCTAGACACCCTCGAAAATAGATTTCAACACGAAGTTAAGCCAATTCTCCAGCGCATACAAAGCACAGCGGGTCTCACTCGCGTACTCACCTATATTCTTCTTCTAATGGGAGTTGTCAACGGGGCCGCGGTGATTTATATCATACGCTTGCTCTCGAATTAAAAGAAGATTTCCTCTTATCCTATCCA
>JBBQIG010000121.1:0-10814 GCA_038324715.1 Anaerolineae bacterium
CATACGCCCCACGCCAATGCCCGCGGATGCTAATGTCTTGAAGAGCGCATCTGCTTGCGCAGGATTCTCCGTGAGCATTGGCAATCGCAGGTAAATTGGCTCTACTACATCGCCCACCCCTTCAAGATTAGTAATACCTGGAAAGCTTAATGCCTCGACATTGTTCAGTGCGTCCATAAGCTGGCGGGCATGATCGCGCCGTTTCTGGTTCATGGCATCTAGCTTGGGCAACAAAGCCACCCCAACCGCAGCCTGGGGCGCGGACAATCCACTCCATTGGTAGCCCCAATTGGCCTCGTTATCCCCCACCCGCTGTGCTCCCAACTGCGTTGCCAGCCACCAAAGCGGTGGCTGAAAAGCCATTGAGAAAAGTCCCAAGCGCATCCACAACCATCCTGCCGCAGCGCCTGCCGGTGTTAACAATGATGACCAACTCTCTGTCAACGCAGCCGCCAATGCACTATCTGCCGTCGCAAGCACCCCACCACCCCCCAACGCCAACGGTTTCCCGGGACCCAAGCTGTAAAGCCCTACATGCCCTTGTGTGCCCACAGGACGCCCATTCACACGCGCCCCCATCGATTGCGCTGCATCCTCAATCACCACCGCCCCAACAGCTTGTGCAGCCGCCAGCGCAGGCTCCATTGCCACAGGCAAACCAAAAGGATGCACAATCATCACAGCAAGAGTCTTTTCACTGATAGCAGCAACCAGAGCTTCAGGTGGATAGGTAAAGGTCAGCGGATCAAGGTCAACCAGGCGCGGGGTCAGCCCTGCATCCAGAACAACCTTCGCCACGGCTGGGCAAGTATAGGCAGGCAGCGTAACTTCCGTACGCCCAGCCAAATGAGGTTGGCGGCACAAAGTATCCAGCAGCAAGCGCAGCGCCGTGCGTCCCGACGACGCCAAGAACAGATGCGGTACGCCAAGATAAGCACGCAAAGCCGCCTCAAAATCGGCATTCGCACTACCTTGCGCGCCCAATGAACCAAATCCCTTACCCCATTCAGCAACAGTAAGAGGTGTGGCAGTAGGTGGAACATGACGTGGAAGAAACGAGAAATTCATAAAAGCTTATTCACCCACTCACGCTTCCTTGGAGCCGGGAACCCTTTGGGTGGCTCCGAGGAAGCTTTCAGCCCAGAAAGCAAAGTATCAATCCAGCCTCCGCATCGCCGGAAAGAGAAAGATAACAACCCCAACACAGAGCAGCGCCAACGATGCACCCAACGCCAATGACAACGGGAGCCCCAGCGATACCGCCACAGCCCCCACCACCACATTCCCCATTGTGTCCGAACCGGCGTGCAGCAAACTATAAATGCTCATCACACGCCCGCGGACTCGATCCGCAATGCGAAGCTGTACTAGCGTAATCGCAAGGCTCTGGACAATTAGAAGCGCCATGCCAATGAAAACGAGCAGTACGCAGGCTAACCAGAGTGTACGCACCAATGCGAAAATTACCACTGTAATTGGCAATAAAATAGCGACCAGCGCCAAAGTCTTGCCCCGTTGGCGATTGCCCACGCGCGCCACTACAAAAGTTCCAATCACCGACCCCAGCGCCCCTGCTGCCATGAGAATGCCCAAGCCAACGGTGTTGGTCTGAATCACTTCTTCTGCAAAAGCAGCCATCAACCCAAAGACTGGATACGCCATCCCACCCGCCACCGCCATCACGCCAATCGTGACAAGCAGGTCAGGTTGCCGCAGCAATTCACGCAGCCCCTCAAGCAATGCCCCCTGCATTCCCTTCTTTGCAACTGGCACAGCCGTGGCAGTTGGAGAAACAGCAGAGGGCACAGCAGTAGATGAAGTCACAGGCAGAGTAGTGGACGCAGTAGACGCAACAGGCAACTGATCTGCCCCGACATCGCGCACGCGAATCAACAAAAGCATAGCAATTGGGGCAAGGTAGGTCGATGCATTAAAGAGCATGGTCGCGCCCGCGCCCAAAGCCGCAAGCATAAACCCAGCCAACGCATAACCGATCAGGCTAGACAGATTAAAGACCGTGGCATTGAGCGCCACGGCATTAGCAAGATCTTCGCTGGGAACCAGTTCAACCAAAAAGGAGCGGCGTGCAGGGTTGTCAATCGCAAGAAGCGAGCCAAAGACAAAATAAAGCACAATAATATGCCATAGCACCAATTGCCCACTATAAGCCAACAGCCCAAAGATGAGCGCCTGCGACAGCAGCCCCACTTGCGTCACCAAAAGTAGTTTACGTCGCGGCACACGGTCAATCAGCAAGCCACCGAGCAGAGAAACGGGCAGCACAGGCAGCAGCCCCAACAGCCCGACCATGCCCAGCCAAAAGGTAGAGCCAGTGATCTGATAGATCAACCAGCCCTCGGCAACAACTTGCACCGAGGTGCCAATCACTGAAATAAGTTGCCCCAACCAGAAAAGGCGGAAATTGCGCGAGCGCAGCGCGGGGGATAAACGCGCCCAACCGGGCGCAGCTACATTTACAGCAGCCATAGTCTCTATAGCCTCTTTACCCGTGACTGCCTGTCTGCCATCACCCACCGAATCCTAGCGCCTACGCGTTGAACGGGTAGAATAAAGCAGCACTGTTGCCACCACCCCACCAATGATAATGCTCATAATCGAAAGGCCAATCCACAACAACAAAGAACGCGCAGGGTTACTTGCAACAGGGCCTGATGGCAGTTGCTCCATAACAGGTGTTGCAAACGCTGTGCGTCGCATGGTTGCCGTGGGGGTCTCTAGGATAGCAACACCCTTGTCATCTCGGGTTGGGGAAGGCGTTGGCAAGGGAATAGGTACTTCACCAATGGGCAAACGCAACTCCATCATCAAAGTCTTTGCAACCGCGGAGGTCTCATCATTTGTGAGAATCGAAATCCCGTCAACGCTACCTTCCATAGAAAGTACGAGATCTGCCAAATCCGTCACATCGCCCTCGGTACGAATTTGCACACTCACCTCTAGATTCGGGTTTGCCCGACGCAGTTGGGCAACCAACGGCACGACAAACTCGCGCACCGTCTCTGGTTCCGTCTGTGCGCGCTGCACCTGCAAGACAAAGATGTCGGCATAGGGTGCCATCTGTACACCGTGGCTCAAGGCAAAAGCCCGATCCGGCCCAAAGGCCAATCGCATGCCATATTGGTCAGCCACCGCACGCACGCGGCGAATGCTCCCCACTGGATCAGCCTGTTCATCGGGTCGATTTGCTGGGCCACTCTCTAGGTTGTAGCCAATGATGTCCATCTTGCCAACCAGACGAGGCACTAATTCTTCAATATCAGCAGCATTCTTAAAGACCACCAACCGCTGCCCCACTTCAACCTTGTCCAGCAAGTCAACCAAACTGACATGATCCGCACGGGCAATGTCATCGGGACGCGCATACTTATTGTAGATGTCCACCAAC
Organism: Anaerolineae bacterium; assembly: GCA_038324715.1. Taxonomy (GTDB): domain Bacteria; phylum Chloroflexota; class Anaerolineae; order Caldilineales; family Caldilineaceae; genus QEUY01. The sequence continues at coordinate 3,407 of JBBQIG010000121.1, forward strand.
TGCGATCCCATGCTCATGTCAAACCACAAATCGGCTAAGCGAGGATCAACCGGGTGCGGAGTCGCCTCTTTCTCTGCCTGCGCCACAGCTTGACCCGGCTTAGTGAGTGAAGGACTACTCAAAGCGCGTGCGGCAGAGATAGGTGCACAAGCAGCAATTAAGAGCACCATGACCAAACAAATCAGATATTTCAACATCTTGTTCCTATTCCACTCAACTCAGCGCGACAGTCGGGCAAGCCGCAACCGCCCGGCAGCAATGCCAGGGCTAAGTTTCGTTGCTTCCGCATAGGCTGCTTGTGCCTGTTGCGTATCCCCGGCGTCGCGGTAATAGTCACCCAGGGCCAGCAAAACATCCAGTGATCCAGGCTCCTTGACGCGTGCGGCCTGCAAATCTGCCAGGGCAACATCGGCACGGAGCAACTTAGTATACACGGCAGATCGCGCTAACAACATTTCCACCGTTGGCGCAATCTGATCCGCTTGTGCCAACATGCTTGTTGCGAGTTCTATCTCACCTTGGTCCACAAGAAAATCACAGTAGGCAATATAAAGTGGGCCATTGCTGGGGGCCATTTCCAGCCCTTTGATATAGACAGCGCGTGCATCCTCAAAACGGCTTTGCTGGCGATATAGTTTCGCCATCTCTAGATAACCATCCACCAATGTGGGTTCCAGTGTGAGTGCCTGTTGCACTTCAGCCATGGCGTCATCTGCGCGATTGGCCGCGCCGTAAGCAGTTGCCATTGCCAGATGTGTACGTGCCGCTGTAGGCGTCAGCGCCACCACTTGCTCATAACGCGCCATTGCCTCATCAACCATACCGCGTCGCAAATAATGCTCGCCCAGCGCCATCAGTGCAGAGACATCATTGGGAGCAGAAACCAAATAGCTGTTATACCATTTCTCCGCACTATCATCGGGCGCAACACCCTGAATCGCCTGCACTTCAAAATAGGCTCCCATGGCGGTTGCCAACGCTGATTCGCTACCCATTTCGTCAATTGCCGAAGTTAGCAACTTTATCGCATCCGCAGCCCTGCCCTGTTGCAAATAGAGATCCACCAAAGCAGCATACAGTGAGGCGGGTTGCTTCACAAGTGGCAGCCCACTCTGCAAAACTCTCTCCGCCTGCCCAAATTGCGCTTGTGAGCGCCAAAGCGCGGCCAAGCGAATATAATAGGCTTCTTCAGTGGGGTCAAGCGCCACCGTCTGCCGGTAGGCAGCCAGCGCCGCATCGGGACGCCCCTGTGCCATATACAGTTCACCCAACTCCGCCGAAAGCTGTGCATCCGCCAGATTGAGTCGTGCTGCCGCCAGCAAGGTAGTCAATGCTTCGCCTGTGCGTCCCAAAAGCCGTTGGGCACGCGCTTGGCGCAGCACCATATCCAAATTCGTCGGCTGCACAGAAAGAGCTTCACGCAAATAGGTCAAGCTCAAATCATAATGCCCATACCGTTGCAGCAGATCAATCAAAACCAAGTTCACTGGTTGATTGGCAGGGCGCACACGTACCCCCCGCTTAAACCACTCCACCGCTTGTGCTGCATTGCCCCGCTGCTGTTCCAACACACCCATTTGAATATGAGCGTTCAAGTTATACTGATTAGTCTCTAAAGCCGCCGTTAGCATTGGCTCGGCTTCGCTGTAGCGTGCTTGCGCCAAGAGCAGCGAAGCCAAGTCTACATAGGCTTCCGAATTACCAGGTGAAATCGCCAGCGTGCGCCGGTAGGTGCGTTCGGCTTCGTCCCAGCGCTGACGTGACTGCCAAGCTTGGGCAAGCGCCAAAGTCGCGCGTGGGTTACCAGGATGGTCAGTGGCGGTCTGTCGATAGAGTTCAAGCGCGCGCTCCGCTTCTCCATGCTGTTCCAAGAAATCGGCCAACGCCACTTGCGCTTCCACATAACCAGGGGCAACCTCTACCGCATTCTCCAACTGTGCCAGCGCCGAATCTGGCTGACCCAGGCTTTCCAGCGCAAGCGCCATTCCCAATTGTGCCTGGGGCCACCAGCTATCCAGCCCAATCGCCTGCCGGTACGAATCAGCCGCCAAAACTGGCAACCCTTGGGCCATATACAGATCACCCAGCCCCTTATGATATTGAGCCAAAAGGGTAGGATACCAGCCCTCGCGCGTTCCCTGTTCCAGCGCCTGCTTAAAGAGTGCAATGGCGCGGTCTACATCACCCGTATCTTGCGCCAAGCGTGTAAGCAGATTCAGCACTCCCGTGCCATCATCCACGGCAAAGAACTCTCCACCCTCCGCCGCCAGTTCACCCATCAAGCGCTGAGCCTGTTCTTGCGCTGTGCCAGCAGGAGCAGTCGTGTCCACATCAGAGCCAAAAGATTGAGCAATGTCCCCTTGCTCGGTTGGCTTGCCCAGCCCCGGCAAGGTACGCGCCAACTTTGGCGCAGCCGCTTGAGCATAGGCGACTTCCAATGCCTGTTGGCGCACAACTTGTGCTTCCACAGTGTTGCCGTTTGCCGTCAAAAGTTCAGCCAACTGCACATACGCATTGGCAAAATCAGGGTCATTGGCAATGGCACGACGATAAGCAGCTTCGGCACCCACCACATCATTGCGCCGTCGCATGGCGTCGCCATACATCAATTGTGTCCACCCGCGATCAGGAACCGCCGCAACTGCCGCGCTGTAATAGTTCATCGCTGGCTCAATCAAACCCAAATCTTCACTCACCGCAGCCAAGCGTGTATAGACATAGGCACGACTGGTATCATTGCCGCGCAAAAGCAGGCTATTGTTCAGCGACGTCATTTCAAACATATCCAATGCCGATTGATACGCATCAATGGCACGCTCGGTCTCACCCTGGCGCTGTAACTGGTCGCCCAACGCCAATGCCAGCGTAGCTTCATTCGGGCTGGCGCGCATGGCAGTCTCTAGCAACTCAAGCATCTCTGTTTGCGGCCCTCCCAACTGACGGAATTGGTTATTCAACGCCAGATATAGCTGTACTTGGGTAGGGTCAAGGCGAAATGCCTTCTGATAGGCAACCGTGGCAGAAGACTCATCGTGCAAGGCGCGATAGATATCACCCTGAAGTGCATAGGCGGATGCGTTGTTCGGTTGCAAGACCAAAACTTGCTCTAACTCTCGTTTGGCTTCCACGACACGCGTCGCAGTCAGCAACGTCTGTGCCAGCGCCAAACGTGTACGCGCCGATTCTTGTCCCGTCAAATCCTGCAACCACATGGCACGACGATAAAGTCCAATTGCCCCATCATAATCCGCCTGCGCCACTTGGACTTCTGCCGAAAGGGTTAAAACATCATTCGACAGGGGATAGCGACGACGTAGCAGTTGTAACAACGCCTGTGCCTCGCCATACCGAGCTTCCTCATAATAGGCGCTTGCCAACATCAACTGGTTAATTTCGCTGGGCTGAATTTCCACGGCTTGTGCATAGAGCGAAAGCGCATGGTCAGCACGCCCCCGCTGCCGCCAAAGGTCGGCTAGGCTAATTAACACCGATGCCTCATCGGGCAAGTTGCGGTTGGCAGCGGCTTGGGCATATTGATCACCCGCGCACGCCTCATCGCCCATCGCCAGACAAGCATCGCCAGCCGCCACATGATAGCGCGCCACACGGGGAGCTTGCGCTTGGGCAATATCAAACTGCGCCACCGCGGCCTCAATCTGCCCCAGTTGCGTGTGCAACTGACCCAATCGGTAATGGAGCACAGCCAGATCCGCCTCATCCAACGCTTGCTGATACCAGGTCAATGCCTCATTAAAGCGCCCGCGCACATGGGCAATCTCACCCAAGCCCACCAGCGCCAGCAGATCACCTGGATTTTCGACCAACGCCGCCTCATATTGAGTCTCAGCCTCAGCCCATTGTCGTTCAGCCAACGCGCTGTTGCCCTTCACCGCGGCACTCAGCGTTGGCATCTCGCGCACGGCATAAAGGGAATAGGATTGGTCATCCAAGACCCACTCAAAATTTTGTGGGGCAAGACGCAGTTGCACTTCCAAATTCGAGCCGCTGGGCGCAATTACATAACCCACATCATAGCGCTTCAAAATCTCCACGCTGGAGCCAGTCAGGTAGCGCGATTGGAAAAATTCAGCCTGATCAATCAGCCTTTGCAACGCCTCTTCTTGCTGCGTGGCGGGAAAGACTTCGCTGGTTGTGGGTACACGATGCGCCACAATATGGGCATTTGCCACATAGGCAGGAATCGAGACACTCAATTCTTGATCAGCCATCACCGTGGCGGGTCCATGCGCGGCGGTCAAATCCTCTAGCTTAGAGAAAAGCCGTTGCGGTGTTGGAAAGAAATATGGGAATGCCGCACGCTCTTGCATACTCTGCAAGTTACGCATGACCAGTGGGGACAAGCAGAGTGCCGCTGTTGCGACCACAATCACGGGCATGTAGCGCGCCAACACGCCTTCGCGCCCGCGACTTAGCAATCCCGCCCCACCCTTCACCTGCCCTCGTTGCTCCAATGTGCGCGCCAGCCAATTCAGAGCAGGGGCCGCGGCGAGTCCAATTGCCAACGAATAAGGCAATAGCCAGACAAAGCGCCACAAAATCCACGGCATCACCAAACTGCCGATCAGCGGTGTCACAATCGGGTTGTACATCACTGCCAGCACAGCCACGCTCACACTCACAGCCAACTGTGCGCCTAAGCTACGGCGAACCCCCGGCAGCAAAAGAGGAAGCACCAAAAGCCCCAGCAAATAGGGAATTTCCAACAAAATGTTGGGGTCAGAGATATAGTTATTGAGGCTAAAGAGGAGCAAGCGGCGACGCGCCATATTGACGCCAAAGCGCCAGATTAAAAAGGGATCTACCTCGCCATTGGCCTCAGAAGCATCCAATTGGGTCAAGTCAGGCAAAGGGCCATAAACATCCAGCGTCGCCACATTGACAAAAGGCAAAGCAGGTACCATGCGGTAGCCGACGGGCCATCCTTCCAAGCTCTTTGGATAGGAGCTCGCCAACGGTGCTTCACCGCGTGAAAGCACCAACTGCACGATGGGCAAAAACATTGCCGCCACAATCAAAGAGCCGAGCGCCACACTACGCCACATGGCACTTTTGCGCTGCAAATTCAAGAGCAAGTGCAGCCCGCTAAACGCACCGAGCGCCAAAGCCAACATCGCCGCAATCAGCGGGTGAATCGCAGAGACGGCAAGCGTCGCCACCGCGGCAGCCCACCAAATGCCTTTGCCACCCTGGCGCAGGAAATGCATCCCCAGTGCCAACACCACCGGCACCATTGTCACCGGCACCATAAACTTATCAGCAGTAGTGCGCTCGAAGAAGAAGAGGCTTACATTATCCCCACGCAAAAAGGGTGCAGCCATATAGATGAGCACTTGGATCGACGCAATCAACAGTCCAAATCGTCGCCCGCGTAGAGGCGCGGGCAAATCCACACCCGCAGCGCGCCCCAGCATATAACTGGCAAAAATTGCCCACAGCGCAATCATGGCGCGCGAGGCGACAGCCGTTAGCTCAATTTGCTCAATCCCCGACCAATAAGACCAGAGGTAGGCAAGCGGGAGTGACTGGTTGAAAGCCATGCGCACCCCAGGCCCCAAGTCCGTGCCAAAAAGCGGCTCCATCTTGTTCAGGGGTAAACCCGTCAATGCATCCGCAGCAAAAGAATTGACGGCATAGGCATCGCCATCGATCTTGTAAAGCGTGAGTGCCGGCAACATCACCAGGAAAGCCACCAAGAGCAGCGCAGCCAGGACAAGTTCATCGACCTTCCACGGCGCACCAGGCGTGCGCGACACATTCGCCCAAGCACGCCAAAGCGTTACGATCAGCCAAGCCAGCACAACAATGCCCGTAACAGCAGCCCAGCCCAGCGCTAACTGATCTACCGTCCAGTGCAGTAACAATGCCGATAATCCCGGCAGTGCCAACACCGCCATTCCCAACGGGAAAGACAGTGCCAACCGCTCTGGTTGATCAAGATCAAGCCGCGTGGTCAGCATGTCAGTTAGCAAATAACCGGGCAAAATGACTAATGCTAAAAAGGTCAGCCAGCTAGCAACTTGTGTAGGCAGAAAAAGGGCAGCACCCGACAAGACTGCGCCCCAGATAAAGATCAATCCCACTGCCACAAGCACATCTGTCCGCGCCAGTCGATGTAGCAGCAACGAAAGCGACACCGAGGAGGTCACCCCGGTGGTTGTGCTTTGGCTATTTATTTGTGATTTACGATTGACCAGCCGGTTAATTAACAAAATCCACTCCCTCTCCCCACCAACAAATCGCTACATCTATGGCATCTATGTCAACATCTCAGTGCTATCAGTCTCGTCTTGAAGACTATCTTTTAATACAAGGGCACCACTGAGTCTGCAATCCCCTTACCCAAAGGGAATCTGACGGCGCAGCAGCGGCCCCACAAACTGAGTCAAGGGCAAAGGCAATCGCGGCCAAATGCGGCGAAATGCCTGGAAACGCTCATCAGACTGAGCCTGTCGCGCAACACTAACGCCATTCTGCGCCCCTGCTTGTCCGTTCGGTCTCCATGTCTGCTGATAGATCGGCTGCGAATACGTTGCCCATTGGCTCTTATACTGTGAGGCAGTTGACCCCGCAGGGCTGCGCCCCATATCCAGCTTTTCGAAGCCCTGCGCAATCGAATCTGTGATAATTGTCCAATATGCCAAATAAACCGGACGCAACTCTAAAAACTCATGCAGTGTCGCGCCCCACGTACCATAGCTGGTTGTGCCAAGTTCTAATTGGAAATAGCCCCCAATCGGTTGCTCTCCCTGATAGACCATGACGATATTAAAGCCATCGGGGAACGCTGCAATCACTTCAGCCAGAAATTTGCGCGCAAAGATGGGCGTACCGGCTTGGTGAGTGAAGCGACTCATCACTCTGTAAAAGTCATCCAACCGCTCGCCTGTACGATCCACAACTGCTGTAAGTTCGTTTCGTTGCGCTATGCGAATCTGGCGGCGGATATTGCGGTCAAGTGCAGCAGAGACGGCTGCCTCCCCACCGCGCAAGTCCATCACCCAATCTTCATGGTCACAGGTCGTGTTAAACGCATCAGACCACGCCTCGCGCGCATCATGCAAGACCAACTGTTTGGCCCCCACTCCACGCGTGATCATTTGTGCCTGGGTCAAAAGTGCATGGGCTGCTTCAGCGTCATCAGCACAAAGTCCACCTGGCAGCGTACTCAATGTAGTCCCTAGCAAAGGGCTACGAATCAGAAAAAGTGGTAAGACGCCACTGATCTCTCCCGCTTCACTTCGGGCAACCAGATAGCGCGTCTCATAGCCATAGGTATTCTGTAAAACTGTTTGCCAGCCAGCCAAATGTTGGGGCAGCCCGACACAGGCTTGACGCTTAGATGCTTGGCGCACATAGGCATCCCACTTGCCCCACTCTTCTCGGCATA
>JBBQIG010000122.1:0-10774 GCA_038324715.1 Anaerolineae bacterium
CTTTTACAACGTGCGCGTGCAGGGTGAGGGCAGCCACGTTTCTGGGCTGATGCTGGATGGCAAGAACCTGCGCGAGGTGGAATTGGCCGTTTCCGGGTGGGGGCATACTGTGCAGATGCTTGAAACCACAGGTTCACGCGGCCTTTCCATTCGCTGCCGCGTGGAAAACAAAGTCGGAATTACCGTGCGCGCCCACAATGGCGAATGGCAAAGCGAACTTGTGCAAACAGGCAGCGCGCCTGATATTGGCCCCGACGCCTGTGAAATTCCTGTGGCAGAGCCAGGCTATTATGTGGTCGAGGTAACCGGGCTGACCAACTTGGCAAACGAGCCGGTCAAGCTAGAAGCCTATGTAAATGTCGAACGTCGCGCCACGCCACTGGTGGAATTTGTCTATAGCGACCTTGAATATCTCACCGTCGACTTGCACAACTCGGCAATTCGTGGACGGGTCGTGGGTGGCTGCTCACCAAGCCGCCATCTGCAAGTGCGCCTCACCGATGACCAGGCCAATCGCCAAGAACAAGCGGTCAGCGCCGATTGCACCTTTGCCTTTGAGTCATTGGGAGCGGGCCAATATACAGTCGAATTAGTGGGCTTTGCTGACACCACCACGCGCTCGGATATTGCGCTAGATGGCAAAAACACCGTTGCCATTGAACTGATGGCTCCCATTGAAGATACCTTCAACACAGCCAGCCGCCGTCGCACAGGTGTTGTCACGGGAACGAGTGTCATCGCTGGCAGTGCGCCCGAAAGTGGTGGGCGTGTGGCAAAGTTGACCGATACACTCGGCAATGAAGTGCGTCAAGTAGTCAACCTTGACCACACATTCCGCTTCGATGGCCTCGTGCCGGGCGTCTATCTGCTCACCATAGAAGGTGGCTATGAGCAACCGGGCTTGATTGTCGATGGAGAAAATGGCCTAGAGGTCATCTTCCAAACACTCGAATCAACATGGGAAGCCAAAGTCAGCCCCGCCGGTTCCATGCCCGGCTACAGTGTGGTGCGCGTGGAAGTGGAAGGGATGCGCGGACTGCCCATTTACATTTGGAAAGAAGACTGGGAAGGCATGATGCGCCGCACAGGCTCCAAACCCGAATATGGAGAGTGTGCCGCCGAGTTTAGCCCGCTGGGGCCAGGTCACTACATGATCGAGCCAGAAGGCATTGGCGTTTGGGTGGATGCAGAGCTAACCGGGCTGGAAGTGGTTTGGATCGACTTCCGCCGCAAAAGCGTACCCACTAGTCCCAACATCGTGCAACCACTTCATGATCAAGTCAGTGATCAAGCTTTGATTGCTCCATCCTCCTCAAACTCTACGTCCCAGGAGCGATGGGAGCCAGAGATTGACAGTGGCTTTACTAACGGTGGCTTTACCGACGGTGGCTTTGAAGAAAATTCCAACGGCAACTATGAGGGGGGATTTGACGAAGAGTGGGAATCAATGGCTCCCAGCCTCTACTCATCTGAAGAGCCTTCACGTTACAACTCACCATCTGCTGAGTCTGACTCTCCCAGTGCACCAAGCGTGCGCGCCTATGAAAGTTCTGCTGATGGTGCTACTGACGATAGGCCAGCGGACGATGAGCCAACCTTTACGGATGAGGGGCAAGATCCCTTTGCAACGGATTCTAGCGCAGAGGACTCTAGTCCAGAGGATGTAACCACCGAAGCGGATGATGAATGGGGGTGGCGCTCTGCATTAGCAACGTCTAATCCCACAGAATTCACCTTTCCATCCTTGAACCTGGGTAATGCGGCGAATGATGATCTTGACGACAACGATGATTACGATGACGTCAATTTTGATGATGAGTTTGATGATGAAACAACCGAAGGGATCATAGACGCACCATCTGAGCCTGCAAATCATACCAGTGCACTCGATAACCCCGCACCCAATAACCCTGTGTCTCCTACAGAAACGATTCCTCCTGTGGATGATAAGCCCCCGGCGCGCCGACTGCTCTGCCTGCTCATTCCTACGCCCGTCACCGATCTGGAAGACTTGGCCGCGCTGGTGCGTTTTGTTACCGCCACCCAATCGACGATGGCGCGCACGGTGGATGAAGTGCCAGAAAACGTACATGTTCTTCTGATTGGAACAACGGGTACAGAAGAGTGGACAGAGGTTGAAGGACAATTGTCTGAGCGTGGTCTCTCGTCTAAGAGAGTGACTAAAAAGCTTTCCGAAGCACTTGCGGACGATCTGCTTTCTGGTTTATAGTACACAGTAACCTTTTCATGTGTCTGCCCAAAGCATTGATCTAGGCGAATTGTGCGCACTACGCACAATTCACTCCTATTCGATGTAGCGGTTACGTGTACCTGTTGAATAGTAGCTGTTACACACTCTCTTCCTTATCCAACCATTTTCCGCAGTCGATCAGCTCTACCCGTTGAGCATGATTAAATCGACCTACAGAAGAACGAAAGGAACAAGTCTATGAGCCGCAAATTCTCATGGGTACTCAGTCTTTTGGTTGTCCTTGCCCTGACTTTGGCAGCCTGTGGTGGTGCAGCCCCTGCCGCAGCCCCACCCGCGGAGGAACCTGCAACTGAAGAACCTGCTGAGGCAACCGAGGAACCTGCCGAAGAAGCCGAAGCCGAACCAACGGATGAACTTCTTGAGGAAGATGAATCTCCACCTGCAGAAGCAGACCCAGAAGAAGATGGAGTAGCTACAGTTGGTGGTGTGCCTCTGACCGAAGCGCTGTCCGAAGTCGATGCAGAGACCCCGTTGGGTCGTGCTTTGGCTGGTGAATTTGAAGGTACTACGGTGAGCATGTTTGGCCCCTTCACCGATGAGGATGCTATCAAGTTCGACGATTCAGTCGCGGCATTTGAAGAAGCCACCGGCATTGATATTCAGTATGAAGGCTCTAACGAGTTTGAGACCACGATCTCTGTGCGCGTAGATGCAGGGGATCCACCTGACATTGCCGATTTCCCACAACCAGGTCTATTAGAAAACTTTGTTGAGGCTGGCGCTGTGGTCGATGTTTCCACATTCATTTCAGAGGAATGGTTGGAGACCAACTATGACCCAAGTTGGCTTGACATGGTACGAATGGAAGGACCAGATGGCGAGATCATCGCCGGTGTCTGGCACCGCTTTAATGGCAAGAGCTTGGTCTGGTATCCCGTGGATGATTTCGAGGCTGCGGGCTATGCAATCCCCGAAACCTGGGATGAACTTATGGAACTGACCCAGACCATCTCCGAAGACGGAGATACCCCTTGGTGTATTGGTATTGAGTCTGGTACAGCGACAGGTTGGCCTGCCACTGACTGGGTAGAGGATATCATGCTGCGCACCACGTCGTTGGAGAATTATGATGCTTGGACGACTGGCGAACTAGACTTTACCTCGCCTGAGGTGGAGAATGCGTTCCAGCTCATGTCCGAAATCTGGTTGAACGAAGAGTATGTCTATGGTGGTCAAGCAGCCATTGTTTCGACCTCGTTTGGCGATTCAGTGGCCCCGATGTTCAACGATCCTCCCCAGTGCTGGCTGCACAAGCAGGGTAATTTCATTACCAGTTTCTTTCCTCCTGGCTCCGAAGCTGGTGTAGATTATGACTTCTTCTACTTCCCGCCCATTGATGAAGAGTCTGGCCGTCCCTTCCTCGTGGCGGGTGACATCATGGCAGCGTTCACCGACCGACCTGAAGTGCAAGCTGTCATGCAGTTCTTCAGCCACGGTGAATCAGTACGTCCATGGTTGGCAGCCGGCGGTGCGCTATCACCCCACAACGATGCACTACTCGAGTGGTATGGCGATGACATCGAGCGCGGTATTGCCGCCCTGGTCAACGAGTCTACCGCAGTTCGTTTCGACGGTTCGGACTTGATGCCCGGTGAAGTTGGGGCAGGTTCGTTCTGGAGTGGTATCACGGACTATGTTTCAGGTAACACAGATCTTCAAACAGCCTTGGCAGAAATTGAGGCTGCGTGGCCCGAGTAAGGTCACTGCTTATCCAGAATGTGGCTCAGCGGTCAGGATGACGCTGTAATGGCACATTCGATGACGCACGGAATGGTGTAATGTTGTTGCTGCACCAGAGATTCCAAGTCAACTAAGCTGTAGACAGAACAGGGTGGCCAAAGACTGGCTACCCTGTTCTGTTCCTGTACTAGTACACCGTAATCATAGTTTTGATCTTGTTTTCGCGATTAGTTCGCTGAAAACAAGATCAAAGAAACTCGTCAGAAGTTCGATTACGCTGTACTAGCTTGGGGCAACGATAGGCTTGATTTCATTTGGGCTTGATTTCATTGAGGAGGTTGCATATGCAACAAGCCGATAAACTAGAAGTATCCTCTTCCCCCGGTGGCAACAACGCACCCGCACGCTGGGGGCAAGCTGCGCTGGCCCTGCTGGGGCTGATAGTGACCCTATTTGTTCTTTGGCAAGGGTTTCTATTTTTGCGCGATAGCGAAGTATCCAAATGGATCATTGCAATCGTTGCCATCGTATGGGGTGTTGGCGGGGTGGCGGCACTCTATGTGGTAAGTAACCAGTTGATTGAACAATTGCCCGCCAATATTGGTCGTGTGGTGCTGCCCTATCTCTTTATTGGTCCAGCGCTTGCATTGCTACTTTGGTACTTAGCTTTGCCTGGCTTGCGTACCTTTTGGTTTAGCCTGATGGATCGCAACAGCCAGAACTTTGTAGGGCTGGACAATTATGCCACAGTCTTTACTACACGATTTATGTTGGAGACTTTTCGCAATAACCTGCTGTGGATTGGCCTGGGAGCCAGCACATCGGTCATCTTGGGATTGCTGATTGCAGTCCTGGCAGACCGAAGCCGATTTGAAACAGTCGCCAAGACCTTGATCTTTTTGCCAATGGCAATTTCTATGGTCGGTGCGGGTGTAATTTGGAACTTTATCTATGAAGTTCGTGCTGTCGGTGACCCACAAATTGGTCTTCTCAATGCAATTGTTACGGCGCTTGGAGGCCAACCGCAGGCATGGACTGCGTCGAACCAACCCTGGAACAATCTGTTTCTGATCGTCATCCTGATCTGGCTGCAAACTGGCTTTGCCATGGTGCTGTTTTCAGCAGCTATTAAGGGAATTCCATCGGAAATTATAGAAGCCGCCCGCGTAGATGGAGCCAACGAGTTTCAGGTCTTTTTCCGGATCATGGTTCCCTTTATTCGCAGCACAATCATTACAGTATCGACAACGATCGTTATTTTTACGCTGAAAATTTTCGATATCGTAATTGTGATGACGGGCGGGCAATTTGGCACAGAGGTGATTGCAACCCAGTTCTATCGCCAATATTTCTCGAATCGTAACTTCGGCCTTGGCTCAGCCATCGCCATCGTGTTGCTCCTCGCAGTCGTCCCCGTGATGATCTATAACCTACGACAGTTCCGTGATCGGGAGGGATTCTAATGGCAAGCCAAAGCTCTAAACTAAAACGCGATCGCCTTGTTTCTGGACTTTTGGTGAATGGGACCTTGGCGCTGATCTGCTTAATCTGGACGATTCCGACAGCAGGCTTGCTGATCTCATCGTTTCGCACGCGCGTGGATATTCAGACGAGTGGTTGGTGGACGATCTTCCCTCATCGCGAGTGGATTACAGTCGATCAGGTAGATGCGGGGCAGATTCCGACAACAGGGGAAGTGATGGAGTTCTACGGGGTGGAAGGTACTTTTGCAGAGTTCCGCACCGGAGTCGAAGAGGACGGCGTGCGTATCCAATGGATCGGCAACCGGCGTTTGGGCCGTATAGAGGTAAAGGAGCGCCAATGGACGACGAATGCCGACTTCACCCTCGAAAATTATGAAAGTGTCTTAACGGGCAAACGCTATGAGGTGCGCCAGCCCGATGGCAGCATCGCAATAGAGCAGGGGGCCGATTTAAGCAATGCCTTTATCAACAGCTTAATTGTGTCAATTCCCTCTACCACGATTCCCATTCTGATTGCTGCCTTTGCGGCCTATGGCTTTGCGTGGATGAGCTTTCCTGGGCGCAAGATCCTCTTTATCTTGGTCGTTACTCTTTTGGTCGTACCGTTACAGATTGCGTTGGTGCCAATCCTGCGCGATTATGTAGCGCTCAATCTCAATGGTGAATTTCTTGCAATTTGGCTGGCACATACTGGCTTTGGGTTACCGTTGGCGACCTACTTGCTCTTTAACTATATCAGCGGTCTACCGCGGGATATTTTGGAGTCTGCGTTCATTGATGGTGCATCCCATTTCACCATCTTTACGCGCTTGATCCTGCCGCTTTCTGTGCCAGCGTTGGCCTCCTTTGCCATCTTCCAGTTCCTGTGGGTCTGGAATGATTATCTGGTGGCGTTGATCTTCATTGGTTCAAAACCCGATGTGCAGGTGTTGACCATGCGCTTGGCTGATATGGTTGGCTCACGTGGGGCCGACTGGCATCTGCTCACGGCAGGAGCCTTTGTCTCAATGATCTTGCCCCTGACCGTCTTCCTCTTCCTCCAACGCTACTTTGTGCGCGGTCTCTTGGCTGGTTCTGTCAAGGGGTAATCTTCTGTGCAACATAGCCGTCAGGGGAGCAGTTCTCTGCCTCTAGCACTTAATTTTTAGCACTCAACTTCTCGGAGGTTTTCAACTTCCGAGAAGCTTTTTTTGTAGCACCTGTGCCACGACCAACAGTGCAAAAAGCGGCAATTTGACCATACGTCGCCAGCGCCACGGTTGCGAAATGAGACGGTGGAGCCACTCTAGCCCTAGGCGTTGCATCCACACAGGGGCACGTTGTGCCACCCCTGCCACAAAATCAAATGCGCCCCCAATACCCAATGCCACCTTGACCGGCAACTCATGGCGGTGGCGGTCAATCCAAAGGTCTTGGCGAGGATGTCCATAGGCAACAAAGAGGATGTCGGGTTGGACAGCAGTCAGACGGACGTGTATCGTGGGCCAATCCGCTTCCTCAGGAGTCCCGGCATAGCATCCCACTACCTGTAGCCCCGCATAACGCGCGGCAAGAATTCGTGCAGCTTCTTCTGCCACACCTTCGCCTGCGCCCAATAGATAGACCCGCCACCCTTCTGCGGCTGCACGTTGACAAATTTGATAGATACCATCTGAGCCAGTCACACGCTGACGCAACGGCGCACCCAACCAGCGCGCCGCCCACAGCACCCCCATGCCATCGGGTACACGAAGATCCGCACGCGTCAGCGCGGTGGCAAAGGTAGCATCACGCCGCGCATCCATTACAAATTCGGGATTCACAGTGCAGATTTGGCGACAGATGGACGCAGGCGCGGCAATCCACGCACCAATTTGATTAAGGGTGCCATTCACATCAACCCGGTGAATGCTCACCCCCAAGATATTGACGGTGGGGATTACTGTGGGAATTTCTGTAGGGATAGAAACGTCTTCAGAAAGCTGAGCCATTAGCTATGCTTGCGTGCAGCCTCTTCCAAAACAGCCAACGTCTCCGACGCAGCCTTTTCCCAAGAAAAGCGTTGCACATTGCGATGACCAGCAGCAATTAACTCTTGGCGCAATGCCTCGTCTTGGCTAAGACGCAGCATTGCCTGGGCAATCGCCTCCACATCTGTCGGGTCCACATACAGCGCAGCATCCCCTGCAACTTCGGGCAGCGACGAACCTTTGGCACTCATAACCGGGACTCCTAACGATTGCGCTTCCAAAATGGGCAAACCAAAACCCTCATAGAGCGATGGAAAGGTGAAAAATTCGGCTCCCGCCATCAAGGCAGGTAGGTCAGCGTCCGCAACATAACCGGGCAGATGAATTCTGTCCGCATAAGGACTTTGCCCTGCTAGCAAAAGAATCGCCTGACTAAGCCACCCTGCGCCTCCTGCCAACACCAGATCAAACGAGGCTGTGCCGTGTCGGCAAAGTTGTTCATAGGCAGCGAGCAGCCGTGCAAGATTTTTGCGCGGCTGGATTGTGCCGACATAGAGCGCATAGGGGCGGCTCAACTGAAGGCGCGCGCGCAACGCAGCAATGGAATCAGTGCTTGGGATGGGCAGAGAATTTACAGCCTCATAGACTACATGTGTTTTGTCTGCATCAACGTGCAAATGCTGGTGCAAATCGGCGGCAGTTGCCTGGCTAATTGCAATTACCTCTGTTGCCGCCGCTACACTCCATCGTGTTGTCCAATCCAAATAAAGACGTTCTTTCCACGGATGCGCTTCTGCAAAGTGAAGATAACCCATGTCGTGAATTGTCACCACCGATGGCGGCAATCTGCGTGGGGGCAAAACAAAAGGCATCACATGGCTCGGCAAAAAGAGAACGTGGGGAGGTCGTTGCAAGAGTTCGCGCGCCAAAGCACGGTGCGTCCACATGCGCCGCGCGGGCAGCAAACAGAACTCGGCATGGTCAGGCAGAGCATCAACTGTCCAAGGCTCATTTACACGCGGTTCACTTACATGTGGTTCATTTACACAGGGAAGATGATCCACATAAAGACGCCATTGGTGCTGGTGGGCCTGGGGCAATGCCAATAAATGGCGGATGATTTCCAGGGAGTAACGTTCAGTGCCAGTGCGCCGCACGCGCATAGCACGCGAGGCGTCAATCCCGATCCACATCTGTAGTGCCACCTTCGCCACGCAATTCAGCCAGAATGGCCTGCACCGCCTCACCCAGTGGCCCCTGGCGCAGAAGCCGTGGATGGAGTGGATCGTTTAGGTCAACAATGGTGCTGGGCGGCGTGGGCGAGGAGAGTGATTCGTCATCACGGGTTTCATCACTCAAAAGCAGGGGAATGCGCCCATCTAATTGAGCAAGCACCTCTGCCACGCTATGGGTATCTGGCCCGCCACTGCGATTGGCGCTGGTGGCAGCCAGCGGGCCCGTCTTGCGTAGCAACGCGCAAAGCAGCGCGTGATCGGGCATTCGCACCGCCACTGTAGGTTGCCCCGCGGTCAAAATCGACGGCAGATGTGGTTGGGCAGGCAACACCAACGTCAACGCTCCCGGCCAAAGGCGTTCCATCAAGCAAGTCGCCGCCGCTGACCAGGGCGGGAGAGCAACTTGCGCCAGGTGTGTCTTATCGCCAATCAGAATTGGAATGGCCTTATCAGGTGGGCGCGCTTTTGCCACGTAAAGCCGTTCAATGGCGGTGACACTGTCAGGGCGACAAAAGAGACCGTAGACCGTATCCGTAGGAGCCGCAAAAATCTGCTCTTGGGCCAACAGCGTCAACACTTCATTTTGTGCAACAGAATTTTGTGCGACGGTATCGCCTAGCGGCAAGAGGCTGGTTGAATAGTGGATGGTGGGAAGATCATTCATGGCAGCAAGTGAACAAACCCAAACAACCTAAACAGTGGCAGGCGCAAAGCGGGACAGTCGATAGCTCTCGCGCCAGAAGGGGCTGGCATAGACACCCGCATCACTTTGAGCCAAATCAGCCAACAGACGACCCACAGCGATTGTGTGCTTGAAGCCGCGCCCGCTGAAGCCAGCCCCAAAGACAATTTGTGGATAGTCGGGGTGACGGTCAATGACAAAGTCCCGTGTAGGTGTCTCCGTGTAAAGACAAGGCTCTACATGCACTGGCGTCGTCTCCACCCCGTTCATATATTCGCCCACCAGCCCAGACAATGCAGTGAGCAACGCTTGGTCGATCTCACGCGGCTCATCGGCGTCTGTCGTGTTCACCGTCTGCTCCAGAGAAATTTTAATCGTGCCCAGTCGCTCATGAATGGGAAAACCATAGAAATGAGGATCGTGGGTGACAATAAAAAGAGGGAATTTCCCCACGGCAAAAGCGCCAGGTTCTGTCACAGGAAAGTAGGCGACTTGTTGGTGTGTTACACGCAAGGGCACTGGATATTCAACCAGCTTGCCCAAGAAACGTTCGGCCCACGGGCCTGCGCAAATGATCACGCGCTCGGCATTAAAGGTCTCGCCACTTTCCAAGCGCACGACCGCGCCGCCCTCTTCAGGCGTCACACCGGCAACAGGAGTGAGTTCACGCACGCTCGCACCGTGACGTACCGCTTGCGAGACCATCACAGCAACGCTGCGCGAAGGGACCAAAATACCCGACTGATCTTGCTCAATACCGATCCAAGTGGCGGGCAAATTAAATTGAGGATAGGCATGCTGAAATTCTTCACCGCGCAGAATGCGGTAGGGAAAGTTCAAAGCGCGCGAAACTTCCAGACTCTTTGCCAGCCACGGTTCATTTTCAGGCCCCATATAAAGCCCGCCGGTCATGGTGAGCAATGACGCGCCGCTCTCCCGTTCCAAATCAAACCAAAGCTCAAAGGTCGCGGGCATCTGGTCTGCATATTCCAGTTGGTCATGAGTGTAGCGAATAATTCGACTCCCCCCATGACTGCTGCCGCGACTGTGACCCACGGTAAATTGCTCTAAAAGCAACACACGCTTGCCATCGCGCGCACAATGGTAGGCCGCAGCACTCCCCACCCCACCTGCGCCAATGACAATCACATCATAATGAGCGCCTTCGCGCACATTCGTCACCGAGCTAGAATGGTTCACCGCACTAGAAGAAATGATGAGCGCAGTTGAAGAAGAATCAGCAGGGGCAGCAGAAGAAGAATTAGAAGCAGCCGATAAAGGAATCATAATATTTCAGAGTCGAGCGCATTGGAAGCGAGAAATGTGCGAAAAATAACAAAAATCGTAACTATTCAGCGTAAAATTGGCGGCTTTTATACAACATATAGTAGTGCAAAGACTTTCACCTACTATATACGGGTTTTTACCTCGAAATATCACAGTCGGAAATCGTCCGAAACTTAGTTATGCGA
>JBBQIG010000123.1:0-10738 GCA_038324715.1 Anaerolineae bacterium
TACATTCTGTGGCGCATCATTGCCAATGTCTTCTTGGGCACCTATGACCCGCACAAGCTTCACCACTGGACAACCGTGGATGGGGAAGAAGCGGACGGCCCAACGGACATGGTGGCCTTCGAGAAGGTGACCTTGTGGCCGTTGGTGATTGGCATGTTCGTCTTGGGTGTCTATCCAACTTTAGTGCTTAACTACTTCAATGGTTCTTCGGTAGAACTGTTGGCGTTTATTCAGGGCCTGCTGTAAAGGGGGCATATCTTGAATGAGATCGGCTTTGGCTCACTAGGTGGGATTCTACCTGAGATTATCCTGCTAATTGGTGGCCTTCTGGTCCTGCTGTTAGACATGGCTCAAGCCCGTGATAAAGAACAAAGTTCCGGGCGGGGCTTCATGGCGGTCACAATTCTCTTTCTGATTATCGCATTGATCGGTGTCGTCTTGCAGTTGGAGATGGCTCCCTATGTTGCGCTGACGATGGTAGATATTGACCCATTTGCCACATTCCTAAAGATCCTCGTCTATATCGGCATGATCTTGGTGGCAATTGGTGGTGGCGGTTACATGAACAAGCGTGCCACAGGGCGCGGCGAGTTCTGGACGCTCTATATCTTTGTAACGCTTGCCATGAGCATCGCGGTGAGCGCTAACAATCTGTTGTTGTTGTTCTTGAGTATTGAGTTCTTGTCGATTACCAGCTACATTTTGGCGGGGTTCCTGCGGGAAAATCGTCGAAGTGCAGAAGCAGGGATTAAATACTTCTTGTATGGTTCTGTCGCCTCTTCCATGATGCTCTATGGAATGAGCCTGCTCTACGGTGCAAGCGGCAGCATCTACTTGGTGGGCATCCGCGACGCGTTGGCACTCAGTCCCGACATGGGCAACATTGTTCTGCCTGCGTCACTGCTGGCACTCGTCGGCTTTGGCTTTAAGGCCAGTTTGGCCCCCTTCTATCAATGGGCACCAGACACTTATGATGGCGCGCCAACACCGATTACCATGTATCTTTCTACGGCTTCCAAGGCTGTTGGTTTTGCCGTGATGACACGTACCTTGATTGTTGCGTTGGGTGCGTATCGAGTTGACTGGGTTCCCATCCTGGCGGGTATGAGTATTCTCACGATGGTGGTGGGTAATCTAGCCGCTTTGCGCCAGACCAGTGTCAAGCGCATGTTGGCCTATAGCTCGGTGGCACAAGCTGGTTATGTGCTGATGGGGCTGACGGCCGTGGTTTCAAGCGGTGTTGGTGATATTACTTTGCTGGGGATGAATGGGCTAAATGGGCTTCTGCTCTACCTGTTCGCCTATCTCTTTACCAACATTGGTGCCTTCATGGTCGTTTTGGCAGTGGAAGAGACCACGGGCAGCACAGATATTAGTGCCTTTAACAGTATGGCACAACGCTCACCGGGGCTGGCTTGGGGAATGTTTATCTTCTTGCTCAGTCTGACGGGGATTCCCTTGACAGGTGGCTTTGTCGGCAAGTTCTATGTATTTGGCGCTGCGATCCAGCACCAATACTTCTGGCTTGTGGGCATTGCTGTCATTACCTCTGGTATCGCTGCTTTCTATTATTTGAACATCGTACGTGCCATGTTCTTTGCGGATAGTAGCACGAATGTCCCTGTTCGTCTGGTTGTGCCTATTGGCGCTCAGTTCGTTGTCATCCTCTGTGTCGGTGCAACAATTTGGTTGGGCTTGTACCCACCCAATATTATTGACTGGGCAAATGATGCATCACGCCAATTATTAGCATTTATGCCATAGCGCTACTTTTGTTGAATTAAAACAAATGTCAAGAGGTGGAACTTGCTTCCTCTCTTGACGTTTGTTTTATATAGGTTTATTGTACATAGGCTTTTCATTGTGCGATATTTTATCTGCACTGATTGTACACTAGGCTTTTGTCTATGGGCCGGTCTGTACTGACTGGCTTATAACAGCTATTTTATGGCTGCTGGTTTGGTTGGATGTTGCCGATGACCAACAGCAGCCGTCTCTTTTATCGATTGCTGGCGTCTTATTTGTATAAGGGCTGGCGCGCGAACTTGGTCTGGCTCTGCTATCCGCGAAATATTTATATTCAAATTCAAATTTTATGGTTGTGGTAAAAACATTGTGGCTACGGCGCATTCGGTTGCGCTTCCTCGTCTTTCTAAATCGGGCCTTACCCTGGGTTTTAATCGCTGGGCTGTTGATCGCGTGGCTTGTTCCTGCATTGGTCTTAGCTCAGACAGCAGGTGTTAGCCCCACGCGGAATACACCCTATAGCATTGCTGTTGTTCCAGGACAACCGAATCGGGTGTTGGCCGGTACGGTCAACGCACCCGACGTTATCAACTTGTATCGCAGTGATGATGGGGCCGTTTCCTGGGCACCCTCTGGTGAAGGCATGAGACAAAATGTCAGTATCGCAGCTCTTGCCATCGACCCCAGAGATCCTAATTTAGTTTTGGCAGGCGATGGCGGCTTTGGCTATATGTTCCGCAGCCGCGATGGAGGTAACACTTGGGAAGAATTAACCGCTTTTAAGGAGCAACTTGCTGAGAATGCTGCGGTAGGTGAACTTTATGCGGTGGAAGAGGGAGGCGCGACTGTCTTTTATGCCTCCACACGCTATGAAGGGGTTTTCCGTACGCCGAATGGGGGCGATATTTGGCAAAAGTTGGATGCTGGTTTGCTGGGTGAAGCACGACGCGTGCGCGACGTGGTTGTGTTTGATGGCATTCTCTATGCGGGCACTCATGCAGGACTTTATCGCCTGTTGCCTTCTAGCTCGACGTGGGAGTTTGTCCCAGGTCTTCCCAGCACGCTCATTGTCTTTAGCCTGTGGACGATGGGTGATACGATTTTTGCTGGAACAGGGCAGGGGCTTTACATCAGCGTGGATGGGTTGACTTGGACTCAAGCCCCCAACTTTCCGGCTACGATCGTCTATGATATGGTCGATACGGGGTCACGTATTGTTGCCGCTACGGAGACAGGTTTGTGGATTGGGCTTGGCGATCAGTGGCAGCAGTCTACAGTGAATGGCACGCCGTATGCAGGTGTGGTCTATTCCGTAGGCAACATACCCGAAGCGCCACGTACCATTTATGCGGGGACTAACTTTGATTGGGTATTGCGTAGCGATGATGAGGGGCTAACCTTCTCCGGCGTTGCAGGGATGCCGCCGTTGGATGTGCAGGCTGCGTTGGCGACACCTACCCCTACACCTACGCCATCACCAACCCCTACGGATACAGCGACGCCTTCACCGACGCCGACTGAAACAGCGACCGCTACGCCTTCGCCCACGCCGACAGATACGCCGATTCCAACGGATACCCCAGTGCCAACGGCGACTGCCACCGAGACGTCGCTGCCCACTGTGACCCCCACCAGCACGGAAACTGAGACGCCCGGAGCGCCGACTGTTGCCCCAGAAGGAGGGCTTGGCAGTCTCAGCGCGACGACACCGGATGCAAGCGAGGAGACATCCCCGACAATTTCGTTGGACATTCCTACGGCTGCGCCTGCGGAGCCAACGTCTGCAGAAGTTGTGCCGCTGGATTTGCCAACAGCCGTGCCACCCACGGCAACATCCTTGCCGACGGATACGCCCGCACCGATTCCAACTGATACACCTGTTGTGCTTGTCCCCACTTCGGCGGAAGCTGTCGCGACAAATGAAGTGGCGATGGTGCCTGTGGTTCCACCCACCAACACCTCTATGCCCACAGATATGCCCACAGATATGCCCACAGAAACGCCGACGGGTACGATCACGCCACTGCCCACCGCTACACGTGAGCCAATTGATGTGGCGGCAGTGGTTTCGGTGAGTCTGCCGCCGGTTTTCGTGGGTGCAGGTGTGCTGCTGGTTTTTGTGATCATTGCCGCAGGGCTGTCCTTAGTACGCGGGCCGCGAGACATCTAGTGCAAATTGGGCTAAACTGTTAGTCCAACTTTTTGGTTCATCCGTTTGCTCAACCCACTAATTATGTTCTCACTAGAATCACTTTTACCTCTGCTGAATCCCCTTGGTGTTACAACCATTGATGTGAACAGTGATGGTGTCACCAGTGGGAACATGACACAAGGGCATACCCCTTGCCAAATTACGAGCATTACCAGCGATAGCCGTGCTGTCACGCCAGGGACGCTTTTTGTAGCGATCCAGGGCTATAATGTTGATGGTCACAGCTATATCTCTGCGGCTCTGCAGAAGGGTGCGGTGGCAATTGTTGGCACGCGCCCCTGGGCAGACCTGGTCGCTTCTGGAATTCAATTGCCTTCAGATATGGCTGATCGTGTTCCCTATATTATGGTGGCAAATAGTCGGCTCGCCTTGGCTCAGGCGAGTGCAGCTCTCTATGATTTCCCCAGCCGTGACCTGGTTGTGATTGGTGTAACGGGTACAGATGGCAAGACCACTACCTCTACGTTGATCGAAAGCATTGCAAATGTAGCAACGCGCGACCAGAAAGATCAACCAGGTGATGTGGGGGTTATTACGACCGTCGCCGCACGCATTCGTGGGCAGGAGAGTGAGACGGGTTTTCATGTCACTACACCTGACGCAACAGAGGTGCAACGGTATTTGGCTGCCATGCGCGCCGCAGAATGCCGCTATGCAGTGGTCGAAAGTACAAGCTTTGGGTTAGACCAAGAACGGGTGGCAGCAGTTAATTTTGATGTGGCTGCGGTCACGAATATTACCCATGAGCATTTGGATATTCACGGCACGCGT
Source organism: Anaerolineae bacterium (assembly GCA_038324715.1). Lineage (GTDB taxonomy): Bacteria > Chloroflexota > Anaerolineae > Caldilineales > Caldilineaceae > QEUY01. The sequence goes on from JBBQIG010000123.1 coordinate 4,730, forward strand.
GAGGCTTATGTGCAAGCCAAGGCCAAACTTTTTCGAGTGCTCTATGAGACAGATGCCCACGAGGGAAACAAGCCTCATTCTGCTCGCTGCGCCGTGCTGAATGGCGACGATGAAGGCAGCTATGGGGCACTCTGCGCGGCATTGGATGAGGAACGTGCACGTACCCATCTGGATGTCCCACAACGAGCCTATGGTGTGCGAACGAATTGGCAAGAGGCTCAGTCTGCTTTGGCTGGAGGCGTGCTGGATGTGGTGGCGACCGATGTGCATTATACGCCGCGTGAAACTCACTTCCGTTTGTTTTGGTGGGGTGGTGATTTTGAGATTACGACGCCGCTGATCGGTGACTTCAACGTGTACAATATCGCTTGCGCGACAACTGTGGCGTTGGCGCTTGGCATCTCACCTGGAGCGATACAAACGGGTGTAGCGGAGATGATGGGCGTGTCGGGGCGCATGGAGCGGATTGAGGAAGGGCAAGCATTTTTGGCGTTGGTCGATTTTGCACATTCCCCCGCTAGCTTAGAGCGTGCGTTGCATACCTTGCGACCCTTGGTGGGTGTATCTCCTGGAGGCGAACCAGGGCGTTTGATTGCCGTTTTTGGCAGTGCTGGGTTGCGTGATAAGACGAAGCGGGGCTTGATGGGTGAGATTAGCGGGCGACTGGCTGATTTCAGTGTGGTGACTGCGGAAGACCCGCGTACTGAAGATTTGGATCTGATCAACGATGCCATTGTGAAGGGAATTCGCCAATCGGGCGCTGGGCGTCGCTATGCCGTGATACCTGACCGCACCGAAGCGATTCAACTCGCCGTGGACATTGCCCAACCTGGTGATGTGGTGGCAGCCTTTGGCAAGGGACATGAGCTAAGTATGTGCTTTGGGACGACAGAGTACCCCTGGAGTGACCAAAATGCCATGCGTGCCGCGCTCCAACGACGCGTGGCTCAAAGCTAGCTTTAAAACGAGTCTTATGGGTATACTTAACAGATGCTCTAGCTCGAACAGCAGTTGTGTCTTACCTTGAAGTAGTGTATGATTCCTCCGGTTATGACTACGCAGTGGGACAATTTCCTCTGATTCTCTTATGACTTTTCATTTCACGACAGATTTATTCATCATTATTATCGTTTATAAAGGAGACTTGGCATGCAGGCGAGACCCAAGATTGTAAAGATCTTAGTTGTCGCACTACTTGTCAGTCTGATATTGGCCGCTTGTGGCGGGGGTAGCACCGGACAGACCTGGTTCAACTTACCTTCAGCCAAAGTCCGCATTCAGCCAGATGGCTCAATGCGGGTATGGGGGCTCAATGTTGGCTATTTTCCACAGCCCGCGCTGATCCAACAATTGCAGACTGCCAATGTTCAGCAACTTGAAGTTCGCACTGGTTACAATGGTGTTCAAATTTACGCCAATGGTGAAGCCCTTCCCTATATCATCTGGGATGAGCCGTCTGTAGATACCCTGCAACAGGTCTTGCCGCAATTGCCAGGAGTGCCTTACGCTGACACCATTGCCAACGCATTGCCGTGGTTGCGCACAATTGGCGCGGGCGTCCTCCTTGAGATGCCTTTGGCCGAAGGCGTAAGTGCCCTCACGATTCCACGTTGGAGTGGCGAAACAGCTTTCACGCCAACAACTCCTGATGAAACATTGCTTGGCCCGATTGTCATTGGTAGTTTAGCCTTTGACCCGCAAGGCCAAGCAATTATCGAGGGCGTTCCTGTCTCGACTTTAGAGCAAGCCCTGGGTACGTCCATTCCGCTAGCGTTGGATGCAAACACTCTCGCCATTCTTCAAGGGCTAGGCGCACAACAGGTTCTGGTCCATGTACAGCCAAATGGCATAGATTTGTCACTTGATGACCGACCCCTTCCCAGCCTTGCTTGGGATGAAGTACGGTTGAACAATCTTTTGACTTATTTGCCGGCTTTCGTGGCTGATCCCGCCTTGGTGGAGACACTGAATCAGGTTGTGCCGCTTTTGAATGCTGCCGATGTCGCTGTGGCGATCTCCTTCACCGGTGAGCAGACGGTCGATACTACGTTGGCACCAATTGAGCTAAGCCTGACGCCAGAAGGTGACTTGCAGTTTGCTGGTATTCCTGTGGCACAGGGCGCAATCCCGGCAGATGCTATTGCCAATCTGCAAGCCGCAAACGTTCAGCAATTTGCGCTTTCTGCGCAGCCGAGTGGCCTCTTCCTTGCTGCAAATGGACAAACATTGCCCACTGTGACGTGGACAGAGGAGTCACTGGCAACGCTTGTGAATGTAATCGGGCCAATGGCGGGCGGAACTGATCTGCTTAACACGGTGCTGCCCGTTGTGCTTGGGTTGGGGCCAAATGTGAAGATTAATGTGCCGCTTGCCGAGGGTGCAACGCCTGTTGAAGTCCCCGAAGAAATCGACTTTGCCATTCAGCCTGTGGAACCCAATCCACAAGCGCCTGTCATTCGTGTAAACGCAGCGGTTGATGAGGCTGGAAATATAACCATGTTGGGGGGTTTTACCGCTGAAGAGCTGTCTACATTGGGTATAAACCTGCCAACATTGCCTGCTGAATCGTTGGCAGCGTTGCGAACTGGTGGGGTTGAGCAAGTGCAACTCGATATCGAGCCAGGAATTCTGCACTTACTCTTTGAGGGTAGTGAGGCATTGACGCTTAACTATGATGAGTCGTCGCTCATGACAACCCTGGATATCGCAACGCCATTCCTGGGGGATTCCCCTATAGCAGAACCTGGGATTAATCAACTCTTACGTGAGCAATTGATGCCTTGGATGTTGACCTCTAATGTTGACGTTACAGTCGATTTGGAATAAGTAATAATAGGTAATAAGTGGAGTCTACTGCTCTAATGCGCGGTTAGGTTTGGCGCATTCATTCGTAAAATATCAAGCCGCTGCCAATTTTGGCAGCGGCTTTTTCTATCTAATAGACGAATCAAATAGAACTCGTACAAACCTTCCTCGGAGCCGGAAGCTCCAAGGAAGGGGTCTGGCGGCTGATTGTGCGATGTATAAATGCTTTGTCTATACATTGCTGTAGCTCATCTATATCCGCAGGTCAGGTCGTTCGGAGTGTATCTGGGTAACCTGCCTCAGAGCTCACGAAACAAAGTTTGGGCTTTAGAAGAATGCACCTGCTAGGTTGAATTGCTCACCAGTCTGATTTCCTGGCTGCTTTCTTTGATTTCATTGTGGGAGGTGAGTAGCAGACCCAATGCAACCCAATTCCATGCTGCCAGATCGGGGAGGGCTTGAAACACATCTACTTGGGCGTGCGCTAGACTGGCAACAAGAGCTGCGAGCAGCCCTAGTTGCAACCAGTTGAACGTGGCATGATGCACCCGCATCCAGCGATAGAGTAGCACAAATGTAAGGAGCAACCAGAGCAGCGCCACTATGCCACCACTGGTGGCAAATTCCAACCATACATTGTGAGGATGGCGGAGGTTGGGGTCAATCTGGCTTGTCAGCGCGAGATAGGTAGGAAAATGCCACCAGAAGCCATTTGGCCCCACGCCAAAGGTCACATGCGTTTGCCAGAGGGCATAGGCAACGCGCCAGCCCTCAAAGCGCTCTGCCATTGTTGCTAAATTCGCCAGCCTTTCTCGCCATACCCACGCCATCACAAGGCATCCCATCCCCAGCGCTGTCAGCCAAGCTATCAATGTACGAGTAGGAGGCAATGTGAGATTACGACGACTGAGTAGGATCAATGCACCTGCTGGCACGCCCAAGAGCAATGCGCCGCGGCTACCTGTCAAGAAGAGTGCTAATCCTACCGCTAAAGTCCCGACAACCCAGTTCGAGCGTACTTTGCCTGTGGCTGCCAGCGCCAAAGTACTTGTAATGAAAAGCGTGCGGATGAGATAGAGGGCAGTTTGATTGGCTGAGAAATTTGGGCCGGTGAGGCGGCGTAATCCGTCGGCGGGCGTTCCACCACCAAGCAGCCAATCGATGAGTCCCAAAGCCGCCAGGAGAATGCCTCCAACCGCCAACGCTGTGATGAAGGCTTGTGTATGGCGACAAGTGGTTGCCCAAGAGCGAATCAAGACAAAGAGCAACAAAGGGGTAAGCACCAAATCCAGCATCCCATGCCAATAAGCGGACCAATTCCAGACACGTATGGAGCTTAATGCCATCACCGCCAGCCACGCAATGGCTAATCCCAGCCAACGGTCGCGCGGTAATAATTGGGGACGATGAACCCAGAGTGCTGGCAGGAGTGAGAGCAATGTTGCTTGTACCGGGGGAATTGTCCACTGCCGACCAAGCCAGGTCAATTCTTTGTGATAATTGTAAAAGGGCAACAGCACCAGGATCAAGAGCAGTCCTGTGCGCGGCTCTGCCAAGAAGCCGAGTGCTGCGATCACCCAGCAGAGCAGAATTAGCGGAGGCCACGCAGCAAAATAGTAGATGATCAGAAGGAGTGTCCAGCCGCACACTCGTTGCCATGTGTGAAGCTGTAGCCAGGCTGCTTGCCACTTGTGCCAGGGCAACTTTGTGGCAGCCGCTCTGCTGCGCCAAAGCACGAGGAGAAGTGCCAGGAGCCAGAGGGCAATGGGTCGCCACAGCGCAAGCGTTGGCGCTGGCATGGTTGTAGGGCGGGGTTGCGCCGCGTGAGTCGTTGACCAAATTGTGAATGCTTCTGTGAGATCGGGCGTAAGCGCAAATCCTGCTGTCTCGCTTGAAGGCTCAAAGGGTATCGCTCCCGCCCATCCTTGCGCCATGACCCAGGGCCACTGTGTATAAGCCATTTCCAATGCGTCGAGGGCAAAGGTGTATTGTGACTGTGCAGATACGCTTTTCCAGGGTGTGTTTGGGGCGCGGTTCCAACCATAACGTACAACCCAAATCGGTGTTCTGCCATCACCCGCATCCACCATCGCTTGGCGTATCCATAACGCGCGCCGAAAGTTGAGTGCATGCGTGTCCACCCGTGGATCTTCTGGGCGTGTGGCAAAGCCAAAGGGCTGAATGGCTACGGCATCAAAATAGGGGCCAACGCCTGCGGCATAGAGACGGTTGAGAAAATAGACTTCATCTTGAGCAAGATGGCCGCGATCTGTGGTGGGGGCAAGGGCTGCAAGCAAAATAAATGCGTTTGGATCTGCATGACGAATGGCTGTGGAGGTGGCTTTGAGCAGACGTGCATAGCTTGCGGCTTCAATATGGTGGGCGCCCCAATGCGGTGCAATATTAGGTTCGTCCCAAATTTGATAGAATTGCACCCGAGTCCCATAGCGCTCTGCAACTGCTTGGGCAAAGCGAGCAAAGGTATGGGGGCTTGCCGGTGGCGCATAGGGGCCAACGGTGGCATCAATGCGCGCACGTGCCCACTTTGGCGTGCCCTCTAGCACAAGCACTGGCACCAGGTTTGCCGCGGTGAGTGCATCCAGTGCTTTGTCGGCGTTGCGCCAGTCAAAGTTGCCCTCGGTTGGCTCCACCTCATCCCATGCCAGCGAAAACCGTACCCAACCGAATCCAGCCGACCGTACTTCGTTCAGGAGTTGCGTGTGATCTTCAGATGCAAGGCTTGTCAGATCAGCGTTGATGCCGAGAAAGGGAAGTTCGTCTGCCGAGGGAAGCAGGGTGGGTGGGGGAAGAGGGCCACGAAGGCCAACCCTTTGGGTGTGGATTAGGTGTTGGGCACTGTCCAGTTGGGCAAGAACCAGGCAAAGGGCTGTGAAGAGCAGCAGTAGGCGCAGAAGTGCTAGCCCAGTTCGATATCTAGAGAAATGCCGAGAGAAATGCCGAGAGAGGTGCCAAGGAGTATACAATGCGGACATATAGATATGTGTTACGTATTTGCGTTTGCTTCTTCAATAAGCCGCTTGACGCGCAGAAGGGTTGCCTTAAAGCGGCGATACTCTGCTGCTTTTTCACTGTAGGCGGCAGACTCTGGGTATTTGTTCAACGAGGTCAGTTGATGGAGCAGGTTGCGTAATTCGTCAATCAGGTTGACCCATTTGCTGCGCAGGAAATAGAAGTCTGCGGAAA